>CANQAW010000012.1 GCA_947589525.1 Candidatus Gastranaerophilales bacterium | reverse complement strand
CCCTATAACACCCTTATAGCCCATATAGCCTTTGGTTATTTCATAATCTGTGTTACAGATACCTGCAAGAGTTGTTTTAATTAATACTTCATCATCTTTTAAGACGGGTTTCGGGTAGTTATTATCCAGTTTTAATTCTTTATCAAATACAAGAGCTTTCATTTTTAACTTCCTTAATTATCTTTTTAATAATTTTATCATGATTGTTTTTTTATTGTTTCTTTTAAATTTAAAAGATATTTACTTACCTCAACTCCTGCAATTGCGCCATCTGATACGGCAGTAATTACTTGTCTTAAAGGTGTATTTCTGACGTCCCCCACGGCATATACCCCTTCTATATTTGTTTTCATGGTGCAATCTGTTATAATGAAGCCGAATTTATCAAAATTTACCTGATTTGAAAAAAGCTCAATATTTGGCTCTAACCCGATATAAGGAAAAATTCCCTCTATTTTTAAAAAGGAAGTTTTATTTATTTTATTATTTAAAATTTTAATTTCTTCAACTTTATCTTTAGCAATTATTTCTTCCACCGTTGAATTTAAAATTAATTCTATTTTTTTATTTTCCTTAACCCTCTGTTGAATAATTTCATCCGCTCTAAAAGCGTTTCTTCTGTGGATTAAATAAACTTTGCGCGCAAACCTTGTTAAATAAAGAGCTTCTTCAAGCGCCGAATTTCCGCCCCCAACGACAGCTACTGTTTTATCTTTATAAAAAGCGCCGTCGCAAACCGCGCAATAACTGACTCCTCGACCAATATTTTCTATTTCGCCTTTGATATTTAATTTCTTTGGTTTTGCGCCTGTTGCAATAATTATGCTTTTAGCTGAATATGTGTTATTTAGGGTTTTAATTTCTTTAATTTCGGATTTTAGATTAACTTCTTTAATTTCTTCGTATTCAAATTTTTTAATATTGAAATTATCAATGTGATTTTCAAATTTTTCGCAAAGCTCAAAACCTTTAATTTTGTCAAAACCTAAATAATTTTCTATTTCGCAGTAATTAACGGGCGTTCCTCCTATTGCGCTTGTGTCAATAATTGCGCAATTCAAGCCTGCTCGGGCGCAATAAAGCGCACTTGATAACCCCGCAGGGCCTCCGCCTAAAATAATACAATCAAAAATTTTCTCCATTTTCCTCAACCTCAAAACTGATATTTAATTAATCAGACGGTATTATTTAGGATTAGTTCCCGAAATTTTAATTGCGCTCAGCGCATAAAATGCTTCGCTTTTTTTGACCAATTTGCCATCTTTATAATTTTCAATAATAAAATTATCGTTTCCCGTGAATGAATTACCTATTATTAAAAGCTCTACCGTTTCTTTATAAACCGTTTTTTCGCTTCCGTTTTCAACAACTTTTTCCCTGCCGAACTTTAGGTTATCTTTCTTTCTGCTTTTTTCAACTTTTATTTCCGATTTTGCTCCCGACTGCAAATTTTCAAGCACTAAGATATTTGAATAGCCTGACAAAACCCAAACATCTTTGCTTTCAAGATTAAAAAGCGAAGGGTTATTTGATGCTTTTAATTTGGATATTACTCCCCAAGTTCCCCAGAAGCCTTCGGGAATAATGCTTTCGTTAACCGAACCTTTCAAAACTTCTGCGTGAGCAAAAGTGAAAAGTAAACAAATGAAAATTAAAATGATTTTTTTCATAATTAGATTTTAATTAAAATTAAAAAAAATTCAACCGCTGGATTGAGGAATTTTAAAAAAATCATTGTATGATATAGTTGTGAGGAGACAATATTGAAACATTTTTTTACAATTTTAGTTCCTGTAATTGTTGTATTTGCGCTTATTTTAAATCAGGTGCTTCCTGCAGATGCCGCTAAAGGTGCGGGTAAAACCGCAAAAAAGAAGGGTGTTTCGCAAGAAATAATTACCGAAATTACGACAAAAGTTGATGATTTAACAAAAAAAATATATGAAAGAGAACTTTACACTCCCGAAGACAGTAAAAATCTGGTCAGCTTAAAATTACAGCTTGACGAACAAATGGATATATTATCGGAAGCAAGTTTTGCTCCTTTATATTTTAAAATAGGAAATATATACAGGCTTCGAGGTCAGGAAAAGGAAGCTATTAACTGCTATCAAACAATTTTGGAAAACTTTTCCGACACTGCATACGGCCCTAAAGCAAGGGATATATTAACCGAAATGGGAGTTGAAATTAAAATTCCTATTGCTCAGGAAGATGACGAAGAAGAAAATAACGAAGAAGATTTCGGCATTTAAAATTCTCTTGTGGTAGAATAAATTTATAAATTTAATAATACAGGAAATCAAGGTGTAATTCCTTGGCTGGGGTCGCAACCGTATAGTCGGAATACTGAATTTAAGCTGTTTTTCACGAAAAATCCTGAAAAAGCTTTTTGTTTTGGTATTTTGCCGATTTAATTGCACTCTCTAAATCAGGAGAAAAATGCAGCCATACGCGCAAACAATTCAAAATAACAAATGTCCGCACGGGTTTCCCGTGGGAAGCTGTCCTATCTGTTCGGGAATGGGTTCAAGCGCTTCATCAGACAGAAATAAACCCCGCAAAAAAGGCGAGATGAGCTATAATGAATGCTTGGCGCAGTGGAACAGAATGAAAGCGCTGAAGCAAGCAAACAAAGAAGCTTCTAAAGCAAGATTTCAAGCTCTTTTTTCGCATTCCGATAAAAAATTATCCCATAATTTTAAACACTTGCAAAATACTTTTTTAAAGCCCGTATCAAATTTTATTTCTTCCGTTTCCAAAACTTTTAATAATGCAAAAAACAATATTCAAAATATTTTTAAAAACATTTTTCAAAATACTGTTTTAAAACCGATAAATAATGTTTTTAATTTTTTAAATTCGGTTGCGGAAAAATTAAGCTCTTTTTTAGGAGAAAGGAAATTAATAAAAAAAGACAAAAAAGAAAAATCGCTAAAAGAAAACCTTTTAAAGCCCTTAAAAATAGTTTTACTTTTATTTACCCGGAGTTCAAATCAAAATGATAAAGAAAGAGAATAAAAAATGAATGTCCAAAATCAGTTATATAATAATTTTTTAGATAATAATCCTTATTTTAAAAATCAAAAAACCCTAAACGACCCTAATTTAAAAGGATTTTTATTAAACAATAACATCAAAAAAACACTCCAAAGCGTTGTTTTAAATTCTTCAAATGCCGTAAATAAAAAAGAACAAGAAACTCAAACACAAGAAGGATTTAATTTCAAAAAAGCTTTAAAACCTTTTATTTTAGCAAGTGCGCTTGTAGTCGGGTCAATAATTGCCATAAGTATGATTTTAAGAGGGTATTCTTCTTCTTTATCCAAAAAAGCGGATTTAATTCAGCCCGAGGATTTGGCTCGAAACATGAATATTGTTGAAGAACCCGAGTTTGCGATGTTTAGAGCGCTTCGAGACCCTTCTAAAAAAAATATTTTAGGTTTTATAGGGGTCGGATTAATGTCAGGATTTACCATGGGCGCTAAAAATTTTGTAGACGGATATAAAGAAATCTATCTTAAAAAACAAGAATGCGACATTAACCAAAAATTTCAAAAAGATTTAATTAGTGTTGAAAAAGACGCTTTCTCGGGCAAATTAAAAGTTATAAAAGATATGGAAAATGAAGCTCTGAATTATTTTAATAAACAAAATATCAATTTTAAAGGAAATAAACAAAAACCCGAAAAAAAAGATATAAAAAAATATCTTTTATGCGCATTTGGAGTGCTTACAACGGTTGCGCTATCATTTTTTGTGTTTAAAAATTATCAAAAAACTCTGCAAAATCTAAATTCCTATGAAGAAAAATTCAAAGATAAATTAATGACTTCGGATAAAATGGAAATTTTTTCGCTTTCTGATAAAAAACTGGCTCTTCACAGGCTCAAAGAAGTTTTAATTGCAACAAGAGCGGATGATAAAACAATTAAAGAAGATGTTTCAAAAATTCAAAACATAACCCCTCAAGAAATTAAAGATTTTATAGATGAAATAAACAGCGCAAGGATTTTTTCAAACGCCGATAAAGCTCTTTACGGTACAAGCGGAAAAATTCAATATTACTGCTATATTAATGAAAATCGAGGTCACCTTTATAACTGGATATTAAATCCTGAAAATAAATTTAACAAATATCTTTTCTTATCTTTTTCTTTGATAAGCTCAATCGGTTATATCTCAAAAACAGCGCTTGACGCTCTTAAAAATATTACCGTTTTAAAAGAAAACACGAAAAGCGAGCTTAATTTAAGGAAAAAACTTGTAAATATTGAAATAGAAAACTTTAAAGCCAAGAAAAAAAGCGCAATTGAACCGTTAATTGAAGAATTTGACTATAAAGTCAAAAATAACGCAAATGCGCAGGAATTAAACCAATACGCTCAAAACATTCTGACAGAAATTAAAAACGGGCCTCCTTATGTTTACGCTTAAAAATCTAAGCTTAGAAGCCTGCTTCTTTAAGAAGCTTTTTCGTTTTTTTGCTGTTTTTTTCTATCAAATCAAACTTCTGCGCCCTGCTGAGCGTTTTTTTAATTCGATATTCTTCTTTTAGAGCAAGCGATTTATTTTCAAAAATATCTAAATAAAGAATTTCATCTGCGCCAAAGATACTTGTGTATTTTGCGCCTTTTTTTGATTTATGAAGCTCAAATCTTTTTTTAACGTCTAATGCAATACCTGTGTATAGCGTATCAGAGAGCGTTTTTAGAATGTAGAGATAATATTTCATCTAATACCTTTAAAATTTCTTTTTGTTCTTCAAGCTGAACTAAAACAGATCTATATTTTGAGGCGTTTCTTTCAGACGTTATATAATAAGAATAAAATTTTCTCATAAATTTAACGCCGTTTTTTTCTCCCATATAATCAACTTCTTGCTGAAGATGTTTTTTTAGCATTGATATTTTTTCTTCCAAAGTTGGAGCGGGGATAATAACACCACGCTCAAAATATTGTTCAATTCGATAAGGTAAAGTAAAATCTCCCATAATCCCTCTGCCTATTGCAATTCCGTCGCAATTAGTTATTTCTAAACATTTAATGGCATCTTCAAGCGTTTTAATATCGCCGTTAGCGAAAACAGGGATATTTACTTCCCGTTTTAAAAGAGCAATTTTATCCCAATCGGCGTGCCCTTGATACATCTGTGAACGGGTTCTGGCATGAAGCGTTATAAAATCAGCGCCTGCTAATTCTACGGTGTGCGCAAAATCTATATAATTTTCTTCCTTTTCACTCCACCCAAGACGGAATTTAACGCTTAAGGGTAAATCAACTTCCTCTTTAATTGCACGAATTATATCAAAAATAAGCTCGGGCGTTTTCATCATTGCGCTTCCGTCTCCTGAAACGACTACTTTTTTAACCGGACAGCCGCAATTTATATCAATTGCGCAAGCAAAAGGAGCGATAATTTTTGCGCTTTTAACCATTTTATCAATTTTATGCCCGACAAGCTGAAAAGATAAGGGATACTCAAAATCCTCAAATTCAACAATTCTAGCGTTAGGGTTATTTGAAAGCATTTCGGATGATATCATTTCTGTTGTCATCAGGCATTTTGATTTATATTTTCGAATTAATCCCCGAAAAATTTTATCTGAAATCCCCGCCAGAGGCGCTTGGATGACTTTTATTTTTTTAATATCAATCTTTTTCATAATTAAGCAAGCGAAAATATTTCGTAGATTTCTTCGTCCGTTAATTCCGTTATTGTCTTTTCGCCTTCAAAAACCGTGGTATTTGCGAGTTCTCTTTTATCTTTTATAATTTTATCTATTTTTTCTTCAAAAGTGGATAAAGTTATAAATCTGTGTATCATAACGTTTTTATCCTGCCCGATACGGTAGGTTCTATCCGTTGCTTGGTCTTCAACCGCAGGATTCCACCAAAGGTCGTAGTGTATAACATTTGTGGCGCTTGTAAGATTTAAGCCCAAACCCCCTGCTTTTAAGGACAAAATCATTATTTTATCTTTAACATCTTCTTGGAATTTTTTAATTAATTCTTCTCTTTGTTTAACGTTCAAACTGCCGTGGAAAAATAAAGGCGTTTGGTTAAATTCCTGTTCGATTATGTGTTCTAAAATAGTGCCCATTTCTTTATATTGAGTGAAAACAAGAACTTTTTCGTTGTTATCAATGATATTTGTTAAAATATCAATCAATTTTTGGCTTTTACCCGAAGCGTTAGCGGACATATCCCCGTATTTTAAATAATGGTAAGGGTGATTGCAGACTTGTTTTAGGTTTGTTATAAGTTTAAAAATTGCGCCTCTGCGGTTCATTTTACTTTCGGATTTTGAGATATTTTCCATTGATTCTTTTAAAATTCTCTCGTAAAGCGCAACTTGAGGTTTTGTTAAATAGCAGAAATCATCCAAGACAATTTTTTCGGGTAAATCCGAAATAATTGTTTTATCGGTTTTCAATCTTCTTAACATAAAGGGGCTTATTGCTTTTTTAAGTTTTTGCGCTCTTGTCAGCTCTTTAAATCTTTCAATCGGAATTGAATAATTCTTTGAAAAATCAACCAAAGAACCAAGATAGCCTTTATTTATAAAATCAAAAATTGACCAAAGTTCGGATAATCTGTTTTCAACAGGAGTACCCGTCATTGCTACTTTCATATCGGCTTTAACTGCCTTAATTGCTTGAGTTTGGCTTGTTGAGGGGTTTTTAATATTTTGAGCTTCATCAATTATAAGTAAATCCCAGTTGTTTTTTTGGAATTTTTCAAGGTCAATTCTCAAAATTGCATAAGTTGTTAAAATTACATCGCAAGAAGTTGAAAATTCTCTGTTAAAACCGTGATAAATAAGGGTTTTAAGGCTCGGAGAAAATGTGTTTAATTCTCTTTTCCAGTTCCCCATTAAAGTTGTGGGGCATATAACAAGGACGGGTTTTTTCAGTTTCTTTTCTTCTTTTAATTTTAAAATTAAACTTATAACCTGAATTGTTTTACCTAAACCCATATCGTCTGCTATACAACAGCCAAAACCCTTTGAAATATTTGTATAAAGCCAGCGGTAACCGATTTGTTGATAAGTTCTTAATTCACCGTTTAAATTCTTGGGCAAAGCGATATCTTCAACACGGGTAAAATCAGATATGACACGAGCAAACGCTTCATCATAGTCAAAATCGTATTCATCAATTTTGCCTGATAGAGCGTTGTGCAGTAACTGCATTTTATTAACATTTAAATTCGGGGATTTTTTAAGTCTTTCAAGAAGTTTATCCGTTTCTTCTTTGTCTATTAAAATATATCTGTCTTTATATTTAATCAAACCTTGGCTGTCGCGCGCCAGCTCTCTAAATTCGTCCGCCGAAATTTTTTCGTTTTCGCCAAGAGCTACTTCAATTTTAAAATTCATAATTTCGTCAAGCGAAATAGTTGACCCTGTAGGATTTTGAAGAAGCTCTTTAACGTCTTTAAGGCGTTTTTCTTTAATAGTTGCGTTAATTGAAGCACGGGGAATAATAACGTTATCAAGTCCCTCGGGCAGATTAACTTCCATGCCTGCTTGGGATAAATAATAAGTTATTTGAGTAATTAATTTATAAACGCCCGTTAAATCAAGCTCTAAAGTGACATCGGTTAAATCTTCGATATATTTTGTCGCCCAGTTGATTTGTTTTTCAATTAAAATTGTTTGAGCTTTATCCAAGTTTTCAAGAGGAATGATTTCGCCTTTTGTTTTATCTTTGGCTAATATTTTAAGCAAAAATTTATCATCGGATAATTTTTCAATATTAAAAACGGGAATAATATCATAACTTCCGAGGCTCATTTCATCAAACCAAGTCTGCAAGTCGTCCGCTATATCAATTCCTTTTAAAATTCTTTTTTGAAGATTATTTTTAACAAGATAAATTGAAGCTTTTAAATCTTTAAAGCGGTGGTGTTTTACTCCTAAAAACGTAAAAATAAGATAATTCAGATATTTTTCAATCAGTTTTTTGGTTGTTTCTTTGTCTAAAATATCATTATTTAAAATTATCGAATAAGCTTCCAAAAAATCTTTATTTTGTAAATAAGGCTCCCAATAAACGCTGAACGTATCTTTTTTGAAATTAACGGCAGGGATAAAATTTAACTTTTCAACAGCTTTTTTAACAAACTGAAAAAGACGAAAATAAAACTTATACTCTTTTGAACAATCTTCGATGTTTAAATTTTCATCCACTCCGGTAAAATATTCAAAGAACATATCAAGGCTTATTTTATAGCCGTAATTTTCTCCTTCATACTGGGGTCTTAAGCGGTATAGCGAGCCTTTTTGCTTTAAATAATAATCAAAATTATAAGGCGGGGTTATGAAAATATAAGCGTTATTATTTTCTTGTTTTAAAGTAATTTGAGTTTGTCTTAAAATCGGATTTTTAGCATCAAAAGTATCCGCAAATTCTTCTTCTATAAGCTCATATATTAAAGAAAGAGTATATCTGAAATCTTTGTTTTTCTGCGAATAAGGATTAGTATCCAAATTCAAAAGCAGTTTTTCAATATTGTTCTTTTTAAAACTAAGGTTGTTGTATTTGTCCATTAGACAATTTTATTATAAAGCGGATAAATTTTAAAGACATTTTAGAATAATAAAATTAAAAATAGATAAAATATATTAGAAATACTTGCTATTAAAACTTAAAAATTATGTAGTATAATTGTTTTAAAATTATAAGGGGTTATATGAATAAAAAATTATCAGTTTTGTCTTTAAGTTTAGCGCTTGCCGTTTCTTGCGCTTGTGCAAGAGAAATTTCTCAGCAGGATGTTCAAAGATTTAGCTCATACTATTCAAACGGGCTTGAATATCTTAAAAATGACCAATATTCAAGCGCCATACTTGAATTTAAAAAAGTTTTAAGGTTTTCTCCGTATGACTCCATGACTCAAAGCGCAATGGTTCAAGCTTATTGCGCCAGAGCAAATTATTACAAAGGAGCAAAAGAATATAAAAAAGCTTTAATAGACTTAAAAAGCGCCGTATTTTACGCAAAATACTGGAATACAACTCAAAATCAAACCCTCATGACTATTGCAAATTCTTCGATTAAAGAAATAAATGAGCTTGAAAAAAAGCTCTCTATCCCTCAAGATACGGCTTCTAAAATAAAAGAAGCAAAAATTTTAAAAGCGCAGGGAGAACTGGGCGCTTCGGGTTATGACTTCCAACAGCTTGTAAATTCAGCTTCAAAAGAAACAGCTTACACAAACCTTGCAAATATTTATAAAAATTTAAACAATCAATCCCGTGCGCTGGACAACTATAAAACAGCTCTTGATATTAACCCCAAAAATGCTCAAACTCACTTTTTATACGGCGTAATCTTAGATGAAGTCGGAAATTATGACGCAAGTATAGAGCAATATAACTATGCGCTTGAATACGGAGATAAAAGCCCCGAGTTGTTGGAAATCTTAGAAAACAAATGGCTTCAAAGAATTGTAAACAACCCCTCAGATGCGCAAAGCTACGCTAATTTAGGCGCTATTTATCAAAAGCAGGGAAATTATGAAGAAGCAAAAACGCAATATCTAAAAGCTTATAACTTGGATAGTACGGATGAAACGATTTTATATAACCTTGCTTCTCTTTATAACGAACAAAAAAATTATTCGGGCGCTATAAATATCTACAATAAATTTTTAGAGCAAAACCCCAAAAATACAACCGTTTTAAACTATAAAGCACAGGCTTTATTGTCTTTAAACAAATTTGATGAAGCTTTAAATCAATATGAAACAATCCTTTCAATTAATCCGAATGATAAAAATGCAAAAAATGCTTATGATGATATTATTTTTAATCATTTCAGCGGTGATAAACTGCAAAATTATTTAATTTCCAAAGCAAAAACCGAGCCTAAAAGCTATGAAGCTCAATTTAACGCAGGTTTGGAACTGCATAAAAACAAAAATTATCCCGCAGCTGTCGAATACTACAGAAAAGCGTTACTGTTAAATCCCTCAAAAGAAGAAACTTACATAAATCTTGCTCAAATTTATATTGAACAAAAACAGTATGATAAAGCAGACGAAATCTGCCACAGCGGTTTGTTATATCTTCCTAATTCGCCAAAATTAAACGAATATTTAACAAATATAAAATCTTATGATGAAAATTATAAATATGAAACCGCTTATAAATTATTCCGGCAAGGGCAGTATAAAGAAGCAATAGAAAGTTTTAACAAAATAAATGACCAAACAAAAGAAGTTAAACTTGCTATTGCAAGTGCTTATTGGGAAATGAAGGATTATAATAACGCAAATAAAATATACCTTGAACTGTTAGCTCAAGAACCTGATAACGCAGAGCTTTTATCAAACAGCGCATGGGCATATTATTCTTTAGAAGATTACAACAACGCTAAATTAATGGCTCAAAAGGCGCTTAAAATCAATCCTAATAATCAAGATTTGCAAAAATTAACCCAAGATGTTGATAATTATTATTACACAAATGAATTAAACGAAGCAGTGGCAGTCTACACTGCAGGAAATTACCAGCAGGCGCTTGCTTCTTTTAACAAAATTCTAAACAAAAACCCGAATGATTTTGATTCAATTTATTATAAAGGGCTTTGCCTGGATGAATTAAAGAAAACAAACGAAGCCGTAAAAATATATAAAAGCTTAATATCAAAAAATCCTTCTTATGCAAACGCTTATTATTCTTTAGCCGTTGATTTGGACAACGGGGAAAACTATAAAGAAGCTGTTATAAACTATGAAAAATTTATAGAGCTTAAAAATAATGAAAAAGACGAAATGACAAATTTTGCGGCATCAAGAATTAAAGAGCTGAAAGATTACCTTGCAAATGTTAAATAAAATTTACAAATCGTAATTTTGAATAAAACCGTATCTGGATTCATTATTGACGGTGTTAATTCCGCCTCTCAGCCTGCGGGTAAGAGTTCTTGCTTCTTCTTCATATTTTTTAACATTTAAACCCTTTTTTTCGAGTTCGTTTACTTTCGGAGAAAATCTTAAAACACATTTTTTGCAAGTAAAACCCGATTTTTCGTCATCTTCGAGTTCAATTCCGCAAAATCTGCATTTAACCGAAATTTTGGGAAGAACCGCAAATAATCTCCCTCTTGTAATTAAATCTTCGATTTCCGAAGGAGGCAAAGCAAGCCCTGAAGCAATTTCTTCAATTGAACATTTTTCTTTGCCCGATTTGTTTATAAAATTTCTGATGTTATCAATAACATCCAATTCTTTTTTAAAACACTCCTCGCAAACTTCTCTGCCTGAAGTTTTAAAAAAAAGCGTTCCGCATTTTTTGCAATTTATTAATCCGTCTGCCATAGTTAAAATTCTAACGATTTTTAATTAAAAAATCAAATTGAAATTTAACATTTTATTAATATATTTTATTAAAATTTATAAATAACTTGTATAAATAAAAATTTTTATATAGAATATAACTATATTGATGTATTTTGATAGCGAAAGTGTATTAAATATTGCCTATTAACGTAAATTTTGATTTGTGATGGGAATAAAAATAGAAAGATTGTTTTGATGTACACAAATAAATGTATTAAATGCGGTAAAGAATTTGAAACGAAAAACCCCAAAAGAGTAATTTGTCCCGATTGTTTGTATCCGGAAAGAATACAAGAAACGGTGCTTGATGAAAACGGTGTTGCTCAAGATTATTCAAGAGGATACAGCGCAGGTTCGGGCAATCCCGAAGGATATCAAAAAAGATACAATCGTCCTCAAGGTCAAGGAAATTACAACAAACAAAAAGGAAATTTCCAAAAAAGAGATAATTTCCAAAAACGTCCTCAAAAACAATTTAACAGTAAAAATAATTTCCAAAAACGTCAAAAACCGAAACAAGCGAAACCGCTTTTAATTAATAAAGAACAATTAACACAAATTGAAGAAATGTATAAAAAAATGCTTCCTCTGCCCAATCCCGATGCGCATGAAGTTATTGCTCAAGCAATTGATTTAGAGCCTAAAAAGGTATTTTTCGGAATTAACCTTATAAGGCAAAAAATGATGCTTCCGAGAGTTCAATATCCGAAAAGAAAACTTGCAATTACACCCGACCAGATGATGGCAATTAAAAATCTATATGAACCTTTGCTTCCTCTTCCTCCCATCGGTTGTCACAAAATTCTTGCGGCTCAATTAAAAATGGACGAATGGAGAGTGCATGTAGGTATCGGTTTAGTTCGCAAACAAATGGGCTTAAGCCGTTGGAATGAAGAAAGAGACGATATTTCCGAAGAACAAAAAAAGCCGAAGCCGAAAAAAGAAGTTAAAAAAGAAGAAGAATAATTTAAACGGGTCAAAATTGACCCGTTTTTTACAATATAGCAAAAAATATTTTTTATAGTAAAATACATTATATGTTTGACAGTTTATCTCAAAAATTGCGCGAAATAATTGCGCAGACATCAAATAAAACTCTAAGCGAGGAAAATACTCAGGAAGCTTTCAGAGAAATAAGACGTGCGCTTTTGGGAGCGGATGTTTCCTTAAATGTTGTTAAATCTTTTATTTCTAACATAAAAGATAAAGCCCAAGGTCAAAATATTGTTCAATCAACAAATGCTTCTCAAACATTAATTAAAATCGTCAATGACGAATTAACTTCTCTTTTGGGGCAAAAGCAATCTCCTTTGAAGCTGGAAACTAATCCTTCGATTATTATGATGCTGGGACTTCAAGGTTCAGGTAAAACAACATCAAGCGCCAAGCTTGCCCTGAAGCTTAAAAAAGAAGGAAAATCTCCTCTGCTGGTAGGTCTTGATGTTTACCGCCCCGGAGCAATTTTACAGCTTGAAACATTAGCAAAAAATAATAATTTAGATTTTTATTCCGATAAAGAAACCAAAGACGTTTTAAAAATTGCCAAGGACGCTCTTGAAACAGCCAAAAACAATAATAATACCGTTTTAATTTTTGATACGGCAGGAAGATTAGAGCTTGATTTTAATATGATGGCAGAGCTTGTTTTATTAAACAACAGCTTTAAAATAAACGAAAAACTTCTTGTAATCGATTCAATGATGGGGCAAAGCGCTGTTGAAGTTGCTCTTAATTTTAACGAACAGTTAAATATAGACGGTTATGTTTTAACAAAACTGGACGGCGACACCAAAGGCGGTTGCGCTTTAAGCATTGTTCAAACCACCAATAAACCCGTTAAGCTGATTGCAACAGGGGAAAATATCGAACCCTTAGATGATTTCCACCCCGACAGAATGGCAAACCGCATTTTGGGAATGGGCGATATAGTAACACTTGTTGAACGTGCACAAAAAAATATTGATGAAAAAGAAGCAAAAGCGCTTGAAGAAAAAATGCTCAAAGCGGAATTTTCTTTTGAAGATTTCTTGAAAATTCAAAAGCAAATTAAGGCTCTTGGTTCATTCGGGGGGATTTTATCAATGCTTCCTTTGGGAATATCAAAAGATGACTCGGATAAAATTTCGCATGAAGGTGAAAAACAATTTAAAAGAATAGAAGTTTTAATTCAATCAATGACGCCTGAGGAAAGAAAAAATCCTTCGCTTTTAAATGCTTCAAGAAAAAAAAGAATAGCGCTCGGCGCAGGAGCTGATATATCCGAATTAAACGCTTTTATTTCTCAATTTGAAACTATGAAAAAAATGATGAAGGGCTTGAGCGGTTTTAAAAATACAATGAAAAAAGGAAAAATGCCGTTTGGGGCAATGCCTAAATTTCCGTTTTAGGGGAGAAAAATGAAGATAATTATTTTTGGTTCTAATGAAATGGCTTCTTCAATTGCAACAGAGTTTTTTGAAGACCATGATGTTATAGTAATAGACAGTAATCAAAAAAATCTTGAAACTTTTTCAAAGCTTGATGTAGGAACAATATGCGCCGATATCTTAGATGTTCAAATTCTTCAAAATGCAGATATCCAAGATGCCGATTATTTTATTGCCTGTTCAAACAATGACGAATTAAATATTTTATCCTGTCTTACTTCAAAACAAATCTCAAATGCGCAAAATATTTGCTTTGTCGAAAAAAAAGAAACTCTTGAAAGTTTAAATTATCTTAAAGATGAATATAAAACGGCTTATGCACAATGTATTGAAAATATAATCTATCCTCAAAAGCTTCTTGTTCAGGAAATTTTTAAAATAATTACCGTACCCGAAGCGGTTGATGTTGAAAATTTTGCCCATGGCAGAGCAAGACTTTTAGAATACAGAATTAAAGAAGACTCGGAAATTTTAGGTAAAAAATTAAAAGACTGCTATTTTAACTCGGAAGTGCTTGTCGTCGGAATAGTCAGAAACGAAGAACTTTTTATTCCGAACGGAAACAGCGAATTTTTGCTTAATGATAAAGCAATTTTAATGGGAACGCCTGTAGGGCTTGATATTACGGCAAGCGAACTTTTTGAAGAAAAACGGGAAAAAGTTAAAAAAATAGGAATTATTGGAGGCGGAACGGTAGGATTTGACCTTGCGGGAATTTTGGAAAAAACATCCACAAATGTTAAATTAATCGAAAACGACCTTGAAAGGTGCGAGTTTTTATCGGAACAATTGAAAAAAACTCTTGTTTTAAACGCTTCTGGAACAAGCTTAGAGCTTTTGGAAGAAGAAGAAATCGGAAAATCGGATGTAATTGTTGCAATAACAAATAATGATGAAAAAAATCTTCTTTGTTCTCTTTTAACAAAACAATTAGGAGCAAAAAAAGTCATAGCAAGAGTTTCAACGGATTCCACCGCAAGTCTTTTTGAAAGAGTCGGGGTAGATGTTGCTATTTCTCAAAGACAGGCCTGCGTTGAAGAAATTAAAAACAGAATTATAGAATCAAGAGCGGGAGTTCTTGCGACAGTCGAGCGAGGACAAGGCGAAATTATTGAAATTCAGCTTAATTCTAATTTTGAAGAAAAATCATTATTTGAAATTAAAATGCCTACAGCGGGCGTTATAGCAATAATTAAAAGAGGTTCAAAGGTGATAATTCCCAAAGGGCAAACAAAAATCCGCCCCTGTGATACTTTGCTGATTTTTGTAAAATCCTGCGATGTAGCTAAAATTAAGGAATATTTTAAATAATGAGATACAATCTTATATTTAATATTATAGGTTTAATAGCAAGATTTATAGGAATTGTTTTTATAATACCCGTTATTGTTGCAATTTTATTAAAAGAATATAATCAAATTCCTCCTTTTTTAATAAGCGCCGTTATTTCTTATTTAATCGGGTTTTTGCTTGTAATTAAAAAAGTTCCTCAAAAAGAAATAGATAATATAAAAAAATCCGAATCACTGGCTGTTGTTTTCTTTTTATGGCTGTTTTTCGGACTTATATGCACTATTCCTTATCTTTTTTACGGATTTAGTTTTACGGACGCAAGCTTTGAAGCATTCTCGGGAATTACCACAACCGGCGCTACCATATTTCAGGATTTTTCCCTTTATCCTAAAACATTATTTTTCTATCGCTCTTTAACTCAATGGTTCGGAGGCATGGGAATTGTTGTTTTATTTATTGCGGTTCTGCCAAAAATCGCCGTAGCAGGCAGACAGATGTTTTACGCCGAAGCCCCTGCGCCGACTGAAGATAAGGCAACTCCCCGCATTCGTTTTACTGCAAGCTGGCTTTGGGGATTATATCTCGCTTTTACGGTAATTGAAGCATTAATTTTAAAATATTTGGGGCTAAATTCCTTTGACAGCGTCATAACATCACTTTCAACAATTGCAACGGGCGGATTTTCCCACCTTTCAAGCAGTATTTTTGAATTTAACAACATAAAAGTTTCGCTTTGCGTTTTAATTTTTATGTTTATTTCGGGGGTTAATTTTATTTTAATTTACAGAAGCTTAAGAAATAAAAAAATTACCCCGTTTTTAAAAAGCGAAGAATTTCGTTTTTATTGTATTATTGCAATAGTTTTAAGTTTATTTTTAAGTGCAAGTTTGTATATAAATTCACATTATGAAATTAAAAAAGCGCTTTTAAATTCAACTTTTGAAATAGTTGCCACAATGACTTCAACGGGTTTTGCGATAGATAATTATATAAATTGGGATGCAACAAGCAAAGTTATTTTATTCTTGGCGTTTTTTGCGGGAGGCTGTGCAACTTCAACTTCGGGCGGAATTAAAATAATCCGCTGGGTTTTTGTTTGGAAATTTTTAAAAAGAGAATTAAATAAAATAATTCATCCTCAGGCGATTTATCCCATAAAACTTGAAGGTTCTACTCTCGGAAATGAAATTATTTCTCAAATGCTGATTTTTGTAATATTTTATTTCGCAATATTTTTACTTTGTTCATTTTTAATTGTTTTAATTGAAAACAACACAACTATTGCTCTTAGCGCAAGCGCAAGCGCAATAGGAAATATCGGGCCTGCTTTCGGCTCAATCGGACCGATGGATAGTTTTTGTCATTTGCACATATTTACTAAGTGGATTTTAATTGTTTTAATGTTAATCGGACGTTTGGAAATAATTCCGTTTTTAGCTATTTTAAATAAAGACTTATGGAAAAATTAAACAAAAAATTAAAAATCGTTTTTATAGGAACTCCCGATATGGCGCTTGTCTGCCTTACAAATCTGGTCAATGCAAATTTTGATATTGCAGGCGTAATTCCCCCTTTAAAAACTCACAGCACTTACAGCCTTTTTAAAAATTTCGTTCTGGAAAAAAACTTAAATCTTATTGAATTTGCCATTTCACCAAACGAAAGAGATTATATTGAAAAAATTAAAAATTTAAAAGCGGATATCGGGGTTTGCTGTTCATATAATATTAAATTGAGCAAAGAATTTTTAAACACAACCCGTCTGGGCTACATCAACTGCCACCCCTCGCTTTTACCACAATATCGGGGCGCTATGCCTTATTTCCATATAATAAATAACGGCGAAAAAACTTCAGGTATAACACTTCATTTTATGAGCGAGGAATATGACTCGGGAGATATTATATATCAGGAAAAATTTGATATTCTGCCGTTTGAAACAATGGGAATTTTGTTTAATCGCACAACTTATATGCTGTCTGATGCATTAATTAAAGTTTTGGGAAATATTGAAAAAGGACTTGAAATTAAAAGAACTCCTCAAAAAAATCTTGAAAATGTTCAAACCGCACCAAAAATCGAAGGAAATTTTAAATTAAACTTTAAAAATTCGATTTTTGCTCTCGACAGACTAATTCGGGCATGCAACCCTTTTTTTGGCGCTTACACGAGCTTTAGAGGAGTCGGACTAAAGGTTTTAAAAGCGCATATAGCTGAAGTTTGTGAAATTAATCAAAAAGATTTCGGAAGAATTTTAAAAGGGGATGATAAAAACACAATTATTGGCGCAAAAGGCGGAAAGCTTGCGCTTGACGTTGTTCAGGTCGGTACTTGGGGAATATTTAACCCCGTTGATTTTTATTATACTTTTACTCCAAAAGAAGATGAATATTTAATTTAAGGGAAAATAATGGAAAAATTACATTTTTTAACTGCCGGAATACCGATGAGCGCAAAAGATTATAAAAGCGCTTTTTCGGAATTGGAAAAACTAAATCTTGACGGGCTTGAGGTGGAATTTGTCCACGGCGTTCGATACAGCGATGACACAAGAAGCGCAATTTTAAATCGAAACAATAAAATAATCACCCACCACGGCCCTTATTATATTAATTTAAACGCTAAAGAAGAAGATAAAATTCAAGCAAGCATAAAAAGAGTTCTGGATACTGCACGTGCGGGAGCTGATTTAGGCGCTTATTCAATAACTTATCATGCGGGGTTTTATCTTGGAGAAGACAAAAAAACGGTTTTTGATAAAATGTTATCCCGCCACGAAATAATTTGTGAAACTTTGCAAAAAGAAAATAATAACATTTGGGTTCGCCCCGAAACAACAGGCAAAAAAAGCCAGTGGGGGGATTTAAAGGAAATTGTTGAATTATCTAAAAATTTTTCTCAAGTTCTTCCTTGCGTTGATTTTGCACATCTTCATGCTCGTTCTAACGGCGAATTTAACACAGAAAAGGAATTTTGCGCCGTTTTAGATTATATAGGCTCTGAACTTGGCGAAATTGCGCTGAATAATTTCCACGCCCACGTTGCGGGAATAAAATACACCGATAAAGGCGAAAAAAACCACCTTGTTTTTGAAGAAAGCGATTTTAACTATAAAGACTTGTTAAAAGCATTTAAAAAGTTTAATATTAAAGGGGCGGTTGTGTGCGAAAGCCCGAATATTGAAGTTGATACTAAAATTTTAAAAGATTATTATTTAAGTTTATAGAGGAAAAATGTTTTTAAGTTTAATTTTATTGGTTATTGGTTTTATCCTTTTAACAAAAGGAGCGGATTATTTTATAGAGGGGGCTTGTGCTGTTGCGCATAAATTTAAAATCCCCCCGATTATTATAGGTTTAACTATTGTTGCAATGGGAACTTCAGCGCCCGAAGCATCAGTTAGCATAGCATCCGCCCTTAAAGGAGTGGCAGGAGTTGCAGTAGGTAATGTCTTAGGGTCAAATATCTGTAATGTATTTTTAATTTTGGGAATAAGCGCTTTAATTTGTGCGCTTCCAATTCAAAAAAACACTTTAAAATATGAAATCCCTTTTAGCGCTTTTATAACGGTTCTTGTATGCGCTTTCGGGTTTTATTTTCAT
>CANQAW010000011.1 GCA_947589525.1 Candidatus Gastranaerophilales bacterium | reverse complement strand
TTTTAAAATAATTTAAACGATAATCAATAAACAGTTCTTCTTTATTGGGTTCTATTATTTTTACATCATAATAATTGTAAGTATATGTTTTGTTATTTTTAAATGTTATTTTATAAAACTTACCGGTTCTAACACACCTTACAACATCATCTGTTCTATTTTCACCTTTTAAAAATATCTTTTTAGGAATATTATCCATTATGCACTAATTGTAACATAAAAACTGTTTTTACATATTAAATCATATGATATAAATAATTTAGTCTTTCCCGTCGGCAGAGTGAGACGCGGCAAATTTTATGCGTAAGCCGGAGTGAAGTCCTGTCTGATGAGGACGGGGCGTAACTGTTGATAGGCGATGCCCACAATCCGTTGGCGAAGAATGAGCCTTACGGATTGGAAAGACCCTTGGGGTGCGTAAAAATCTTTGATTTCCTCAGGAGCTAATTAGTGAAGTCTGCGTCTCGGAGCAACCGCTTCGCTTTTGCCCTCTCGCAAAAAGATATTGTATATTAAAGTCTGTTTTGGCAGGAAGCTTTGTAACATTAACTTGGCATATATGCCTAATAACACTAACACATAGCAAGTTGGAAATTGATTATCTTAAGCGCCAATACGGTCGATTTGAACTTTCGTTACTCCGTGGCATACTAAAATTATCTATAGGTTTATAAATAAATAAAAAACACGCATTTAATATAATTTGGCACTTTTCCGCTGTCTCATAACTGTCGTTCGAGTGTTCGGCTAATAAAATAAAGGTTAATTGACAATTATTTTATATCAGGAATTATATATTCTAAATCATATACGGTTAGTCCGCCCAGATTGCGTTTGTTCAGATATTTATATTCGGACAAGGAAGGCAAATGAAATTCTTCAAAACCATCTTTATATAATCCTGCCAGTCTTGCACCTTTTGGAACTTTTATTCTTAAAATACTTGGTTTATCTGAAGCGGTTTTATGCGTATAGTTATTTATGGCGTATGGTGCATTGGAGGTGGCACAGCTTACGCCCCAATCAGGGATGATAATATCTCCGATTTTTGAATTTTCTAACATATCCATATATTCTTTAGGCATCGTATTAGGGTTAATCCCGCGATACAAAAAATGCACGCTTTCTGTGGGATTAACTTTGGTTAGCTTTTTTAATTGCCTTGCCTGATAGATTTTGGGGTCGCTTTTTTGTTTTATGAATGCTTCAATATTGGGAAATTTTTTTACTTCATCTTCATATAAACAGGCAATGCTTTCATACCACTCTTGATAATCCTGTCCTTTGGGCAGTTCATGATTAGCCGTGTATTGTCTCATTCTTAAAAAAGGATAAAATTCATCAGATTCATTGTATAACTTTAATCCGCTGATAGATTTTTTTATGTCTTCATCTTTATCTAAAATCAAGGTGTGTTTTCTGAATATGCCGTCTTTGCCTTGAATAATATAATCAACACTTTTTGTATCCTTAGAAACTGCCAAATTGAATGTTTCACCAACCATCGGTTTATAATAAGATTTTCCTAAAATTTCCTGCACCTTTTGTTCAACTGCGGGTTTTTGCGCTTGAGGCAAAATTTCATCCGTTATGTTTTGTTTTTCAGGTTCAATTTGAGTTTCGGATAAAGTAAAATCGGCAGAAGAATTCACTTTTGACAAATTCGATTCACCTGTTTTTTCAATCAATGCTTCCGAGCTTGTTTGCGTCTTTTTTGCAACATTTGCCACTTCAGTCATATTTGTTGCGCCAACTTCTTTGCTATTAATTTTACTTGCAATTTTTGAATTATTCTGAAAGGATTGTTGTGTTTTTTGAATTACTTTATTACCTGAGTTTTTATATATTGCAACACCTGCTACAATCGCACCCCCTATAACGGCAAGGGAAATAAGTGTTTTCTTTAATTTGTTATTGTTATCTTTAAGTTGTTTTACATTTTCATTTGTTTTAACCGTATTTGAAGTAAAATTTCGATTATTTAAAATATATGTTTGATTTGTTTTTTCTAAATTTACACTTTTCACTATAAAATCCTTTCTTAACTACAATAATAAAGCTAAAAAATTAAAAAAAATTGCCTGATTGTAAAGTTAGTTTAAACGCAAATTAGTTATTGATGTAGCAATTAGATATTTACGGATAGTTTGATTTTGGTGGTATTGAATTAAAACTGTTCCTCTGTCTGCATTTTGGCTAACGTGTTTGAATTATACATTTAGTTTGCGCAATTACGGTAGTGTTGGATTGGAATTATTTCCTCGTTTGAATTTCGGCTGACGTGTTTAAAGGGCACACAAAAAGAGGTTATTTTTTCAAAAAATTCGATTTTAAAAATCTTAATAAAATATCAATTTTTGTTTTGAAATCACTTATATATAAGTAAAAAAGGGATGGTGTGTATGACATTAAATACAGTCAATTTATCAAATCATGATTTTTAGCAGAATTTAACAAGCAAAATGCCGGCAAAAAAGATAATGTTGAACTTATCAAGACTAACACAAAATATGATGAATTTGTCAGCACTTTAAAGGGCGGTTCGGAAGAAAAAGTAAGCTTTAAAGAAGGGGTTAAACTGGTTGGCAAAGGTTTTGCCAATAAAGTTAAAATATGGCAACGGCAATTATTAAACATCCTGCTAAAAGTTTGCTTGCCATAGGCGCTACTTCCCTTCTTATTGCGGGCGCTCCCATAATCGGAGTAGCTTCGGCTGCTGCTGCCTCAATTTTAGCGTTAGGTTTTGCAGGTTTTTCCGTAGGAAAAACTGTATTTGATGTTGTTGAAACTATAAAAGATAATAAAGCGGGAAGATATAATGAGGTTCGTGAAGACTTACAACAAATAGGCGGAGACGGAGTGGATTTAGCTTTATCTTTACCTTTTGCGCCAAAAGCATTCAAACAAGTTTCACGTTTTGCACGCTATGGCAGAGGCACTGTCGGATTGAATACCAAGTTAGTTTCCAACTTATCTAAATGCACTAATTTTGATGGAGTAAGATTAGAATTTGCAAAAGCGGATACTTTAATTAATTATGAAATGATAGGCAACGAAATGGGATTAGTAGTAAAGCCCGAAGTGCAATTTTCCAAAAACGGTATGGGTGCACCAAATTACGATAACGTATCCGGTAAAATTGATATACCCGAAAAACTTTTAACTCCCAAGGGTAAAAGTGCAATGAGAAGACTCGGAAAAAATATTGAAGTTGAAATAAGACACGAATTACAGCATTTTAATCAAGCTTCAGATATTGCAAGAACCTATGGTGCTGACGGATTAAAACAACAAATGATTGATAATTATAGATATACATATCAAGAAAACGGCGGTACATTTGACACTACGGATTGCTGTTATGAAATTGATAAAAAAGCAACATTAGAAAAATTTGGAAATTATAAGGAACAAGTTGATAATATGCTCTTTGGCGACGGTTCAAGGTTTAATGAAAAAATATACCAAGATGTAATTAATAAACAAGGTATGTATCAGGCAGGAAGCGAACAAGCAGCTAAAGCTTCGAAATATTCGGCAGGCATTATGGAAAAAGCAACAAGAGCAAAAGAAATGAGCGAACTTTTGCAAAAAGGCGACAAGAAAGGTTTTTTAAAAGTCTATTTTGAAAATGTTCTTGAAAGCGAAGCAAAAACTGCGGAAAATTTATATATAACCAATATTGTTAAAGGTCGTCCTACGGTTGTTAATGATGCCGTTATGGCAGGTTCTGTTGCAGAAGAATATTTCACCGATGATGATATCGGTTTAATAGGCGAAAATAATTTTATAAAGGCAAAATAAAGCTATCTTTACGGTAGAAATCAAATTAAATTTCCGACATCTCAAGCAAAAAATCAGATGCAGTAATATAATCAAGCAAAATTCGGCGGGGTTTAAATCTTTCTGCCGTACAATGCTCGTTTCCAAGTAATATAATTAAGCAAACTAAGCGGCTGTAACATAAGTATTTTGATATTCTGATTTCAACGTGAAGATTGAATTAATTATATCAGCAATTTTATATCTTATTGTTAAATGATAATGTATCATAAACCTTAGCCACTATTTTCCATTCGCCGTTGATTTTATTTAAAATTAAAAAATCGCTGAATTTATACCCATGCCAGTTATCCTCAAGCACTCTTACCGTTGCGATTGTTTTTTCAAGTGATATAACATCAACCCTTGAAATATAATTATCATCGCAAGCGCCGAAGCTGTCTATCGTTTTATAAAATTCATCAATTGAGCCCGATTGATAAGTTTGTTCGTTTAGCTGGCCGAAAAAGCAGGCTTTTTCATAAAAATACGGTTTTACTATTGAGCTGTCGCCTTTTTTTACGGCTTCGCAGAACTTTCTTGCAACATTTTCCACCGCATTAAATTCTTTAATATCTTCTCTCATGATAATCTCCTTTGTCTTAATTTTTTATTGAATATTGTTCTTTGACATATTATCCTTACGAAAATTGAAATATTTCCTATATTGCGCTTGCAATCTTTAATAATAGTCCTATTATATTTTAACACGCAAAGCAACACAACCACGATAATAAAACTTGAAATAATCAAAATCTAGGATGCTAATTTATCTATGAATTTATAGTATCCTTTTAAAATTCCTTCTTTATGCGATTTTTGATAATTTTCAAGTTCTTCTTTTGTCATCTTTCTTGAGGGCATTCCCGTCAAAACTCTTGAAGCGGCATCGGTTAAAATTGTACTTGCGGCAACAATTAAAGCTGCGGAGCTTAAAGATTCGTCGTATTGTTTTTGGAATATGTCGTTTAGCGAGCCCGAAATAATCAATTGAACGGTCATTCTGAAGAACTTATTAATTCCTCTTAATCTTGCATCTTTTTCGGCTTCATATTTAGACGAACCGTTTCTGATTGAAGAGTTATACTCGTCATTCATATTAAACCACATGCCCGTTAAAGTTCCCAAAGTTTGCGCTACAACGGCTATTTTTGAATTGTTGCAGGAGGATGAAGTTACGTCGTTATTTGATAATAAGCGCATCTTTTTCAAATATTTTCCGAATTCTTCGCATAATACACGTTCGTCATCTCCGTATTTTTTGTCAAATTCCATAAATCGCTTATATAAATTCATTATATCGTATTTATCGGGTAAAGAATTTTCATCAGGCTTAATTTTGCCTTTTGAACCCGAATTTCGAATTGCGTTTTCCAATTTGGAAGCAATTTTATAAGGATAAGAAATTAACTCTTTTAAAAATCTAAAAGGTGCTGTTTTTAATCTTTTTAAATCTTTAAGTTTAACCTGTGCGCCAAAAATGCTTTTTGTTACAAAATCTTGCCCAAGAAAAATTGTTTCTTCAGCATCTTCATTTAATATAGAAGCAATGTTATTGGCTAAATGTTCTTCATTCGAATTTTTTAACACATGTGCTAATTTTCTCAATTCCTCTTTCGGAACAATTATATCTTCAATTACCTGTGCATTTAATTTATCGTTATGGCTTTGCAGTTTTTGGGCTATCATATTTCCGATTTGAGTATGTCCTTTCAAGAATTTTAATGAATAGCCGGCTGCAATACTTGCCAAACAGAAAATAAGAATGTTTCTTGGGCTCAATAACGGTTTTTTATGCTTTTCCTTTGATTTTGAAGCTTGCTTTTTATTTTGCGCTTCTTGAATTTTGCCCTCTTTTGAAGCTTGTGCAAATTCTTTCATTGTTAAAGCATAAGCGCTGTTTTGAGGCGGTACTTTTATTCTTCTGATGGGCATATTGCTTGATAATCTTGATAATACTCTTGAGACAAGCCCGATAACGGCACCTATTACCGCCGAACCCCAGATGCTTTTATTAACAATCTTGGAAAAGCAGGCGAAAACAGCAAACTGAGTTATTCCTTCGCAAATATTTTCTTTAATTTCCTGCCCTTGTTTTAAATGTTGTTCACGCTTTGCTTCTTCTTCGCTTCTTCCCTTTTGAATTGATTTATTATAAAAATCGTTTCCTAAAAACATTGCAGCAGTAAAGCCTGAAATAATTCTTGTCCAAAATCTTTCTTTTTTGGTATCATACACGGCTTTATTATCTGCCATTGAAGAATTCAAAAGTTTGTTAAATTCCGCTTCTATATTTTTACATTGTTTTCTGCAATAATCATTGCAGGCGCCGGTCGGATAATTTTTATCCGGTATTTGCTCCAGAACAAATTTAATTCCGTTTCTTTGCAAACCTTGCAGTGCTCTTACTTCATCTTCAAACTGCATTTCTTCCCTGTACAAGCGCATAAATTTTGCATTATTTAAAGAAGAGTTCGGAAATTTTTTGGCTATACCATCAAGTATATCAAACGGCATACTAAAAAAGGATTTAAGAGAGCTGACTGCTTTTCGCCACAAGTTATCATCCGCAATGTATTTTTCGCCGTTTATATCTTTTATTAAATTGGGGGCTTTTTTATTTATGGAATCTGATAAATTATCTGCAAGGTTATTAAATTTGCAGTTTATAAATCTGTTGGCGGCTTTTAATTCAGCAAAATCAGCTACCGTCTTGCCTTTAAAATTCACACCCTGCCTTGGGCTATTTAAGTTTAGGGGGGCAATTTTCATTATTATTCTTTGTATTTATCTAATACCAAGAATAATAATGTATGTGAAGATAATAAATTGCCTAAATTTTTAATTTTATTTACAAATATTAATTTTTACCAATACGCTAAATATTCGGCACGTGCTTGGCTTATTTCTTCCGCACTGGGTCCGTAGTTAACAGAAGTGGACTTATATTCTTCGGGATGAAGTTTCCTGTCTATAGCCCAATTTGTTGCCTCAATGCAATCGTGAAAATCTTCCAGCTTATCAGCACCATCAAGATCCCACTCTCTTTGATAATAATACAAACCTCCGGGACAAATTCCACTTAAATAATCTGCATCGCAAACATGTTTTATTTTGCCTTCAGGGTTTAAGTATAATTCAATAAACTCACACTCATCCAAAACTTCAAATATTCTTTGCGCTTTATACGGACAAGAAGGAAATTGTCCTTTTTTGTCTGCATCAGAAATAATTTTTGCAACATGTTGTCTTGTTTTTTCATCTCTGAATTTGCCAAAATTAACTTTGTTTCTGTAATTAAATCTGTTTGATGATACGGGTGAAATTCTCATAATATAATAACCTCATTACAACACTTTAAGGATTTTATTATAAAAAGAATAAAAACAAAGTGCAATAAAAAAAAATAATATGTTAAATAATATTAATTTACAAAATATAATATCATCCGAAATCTTTAATAATAATGCCTTGTTTTTTTAAATATTGATGAATTTTTAAATAAAAATCATAATCTGCATAAAATTTTATTTTCCTTTTTAGTGAAGGGGGGGGGGGTTAGGAATTTTTTCTTAAATAAGCACGACAAACTATTTAAAATATTGCGTTTATACAGAATTATATTTTTTAATTCGGTATTATCCGATAATTTTTGTTTTTTGTTTATGATTTTAATATATCTATGCCAAATTTCTTCTTTTGTTTTAGATAAAACATCTTCCATTTCTTCAAATTTAGGAGTATAAGCATCATATAAAACAAAAAATTTCTTATAACCCAAACCAAAATTGCATCCGTATAACTCATACATGGGAAGCTGAAGGGAAGGAATTTTTCTGAAATGCGCCAATGTAACAAGAGTTCCCGAATATGAACCTATAACCAAATCAAAATTATAATCATAGGCTTCAATGGGTAAACCTGTTTTTAAAATATGAAATTTGGAATTATTTTTATAATCATTTTCCAAAACGGGAACAATGGTATCAATGTCTCTGGGATGAGTTTTTAAATAAACATCATAATTAAGATTTATAAAATAATCAATGTATTTCTTATAAAATTCTAAAGCCTTTTTGTCAGATAGCCTGCGATATACATAATGTCCTATAAAAAGAACATTTTTAGAGGTTTTTGGTTTCGTATCTTCGTTCAGTAAATTTACAACGGTTTTGGATACTTTTTTAAAAACATCAGAGTCTGTTTCAATTCTTTTAACGTTTTTATTAACGTTAAAAATGGAAAGTTTATTTAAAAAACAGGGAGAATATATTCCTTTTAAATTTTTCAAAGCGGTAAGGTCAGTAGTTACCGAGCCCGGACCTTCATCAAAAATATAAAGATTTTTATAACGATTTAAACGGTTGTATATTATTGAAAAGGTTGCCGAGTAAATACAATCAAAATTATTTAAATCAAAAAGCGAAAAAAGCTCTTTTTCTTTTTTTAAAAAATAAATTTTGGAAAAATTATGACAGGAAGCTATTTTTCTGTTCGTATTTACAAAATTCTCGTCCTGTGAAAAAGAAATAATAACCAATGTATCTTCAAAATCGGCTTGTGCATTTTGCTTTATTATACAAAGCGCATTAATTAAAGATATTAAACCTGTTGTTAAAAATAATCTTTTTTTCATGTCCGGCATTTATTATAACATGGTTTTAATTTAAGTCATAAAATAAATTTTACTCGGCTTCAAAACGCAGTTTGCATATATTATTTTTCTTTAACAACAGCGTAGATATAAGGATGAGAGAAATATCTGTTTGCCGTTTCTATAATATCACTTTGGGTTACATTTTTAATTAATTGTTTGTATTCTTCAAAAGCGTTTAAATCCCGTCCTAAAATATCATATCGGCTTAAAAGCGAAGCTTGCGACATGTTTGTTTCCAAAGAAAGCAAAAATTGTCCTAAAATTTTATTTTTTGCATCATTTAACTCTTTTGTAGTTACCATTTCTTTCTTTATAATTTCAATTTGCTCTAAAATTCCTTTTTTTGCTTGTTCAACGCTGTTTGCATTAGTTCCTATATATGCTATAAATGCACCGTCCAATACATTTGTGTCTACGGTTGAGCCGACCGCATAAGCAAGACCTTTTTCCTCTCTTAAATTTGTAAATAATCGAGAAGACATTCCTTCGCCTAAAATTGCATTAATTACATTCAGCACGGCTATATCTTTTCTGTCCTTTGAATTTAAAACTCCGCATATCTTATATCCGAGAGCTATCCAGTTTGCCTGAACTTCGTTTTTATAAAGAATTTTTTCTATATTTGAAGAAGGTTTATAGGCACTGAAGTTCATTTTTGAAAATTCAAATTTATTTCCTTTCGGGTTTGGTTTTATAATTTCATCAAATTTTTGAGCTATTAAATCTTCATCAACATCTCCGACAACGGAAATGCTCATATTTTGAGGGTCAATAATTCTTGAATAAAAATCAACTATATCCTCTCTTTTGACTTTGTCTATATTATTTAAAACAAATTGCGAATTTTGACCGTATATGGTATTCAAAAATGCAAGCTTTTTAAACTCATCAAAAACAAAGCTTGAAGGAGAATCCGAAATTGTTTTTAATTCTTTAATTTGTCTTGTTTTAATTTTATTTATTTCATTTTCCGTAAAAGTCGGTTTGTTTATAATCTCATCAAGCGCTGTAAAAGCTTTATCAAGATTATTTTTTGTTGTTTGCAGAAAAATGGAAAAAACATCATTGGACGAGCTTAAAGAAAGTTTAATTCCGTTTTCATCCAAAAATTGCGCAAATTGGGAGCTTGTATAGTTTTGAGTTCCGCTTTTAGCGCATAATGCGCTCAAATAAGCGCTTGTCGGAACTTTTTCAATTGCTTTTGAACCTTTAATTGAAATATCCATCGCTATGATTTCATTTGTATTTTTCTTTTCGGTAATTAAACTTGCACCGTTATTTAACAAAACTTTTTTAATGTTATCTTTTTGCTGAATAAGTTTGAATACAGGTTTTTCGGTTTTTTCTTTTTCGTTTGAAATAAGCTTGAAGCAAGCCGGTCTTACAACAGAAAGGGCATATTTATCTGCGGGAAGGAATTTTTTTGCACTGTTTATAATATCCTGTTTGGAAACTTTATCAATATTCTTCAAATAATTGTCATAATAATTCCCGTTATCGGAAAGCGTGTAGCTGTATCCGAGTTCTTCCGCTATATTTGAGATTGATTCTCTTGAATAGTAAGTATCTGTTTTGATTTGATTTTTAGCTTTTGCAATCAAGCTTTCGGGAATATTTCCCTGTTGAATATTTTTAATTTCTTTTATGATTTCTTCAATTACTTCCTTTTCTTTCTCGGGGTCAAAAGTAGCACTAATATAAAATATTCCCGAATCTTTTTGAGAATAATTTCCGCTTGAAACAGACAGGACAAGTTCTTTTTCTTCCTTCAATTTTTGATTTAAAATTGAACTTTTACCGGAAGTTAAAATTGTTGATAAAACATCCAAAGGATAAGTTTGGCTGTCCTGTTTTAAGCTTGGGGCTAAAAAGCCCATCATCAAATAACTTTTATTTATATCCATTGTATCGTATTTTTCTTCAATACCTTCTAAGGGTTTAACTTTAGGATATTTTACTTTTGTTTGGGTTGTTTTAGAACGACTGAAAGCATCCGCTGTCTTTTTTAAGGCATCTTGAGAGCTGACATCTCCCACAATTACCGTTGTAAAAGCGTCGGGAGTATAGAATTTTTTATGATAATCCAAAATTTCTTCTCTTGTCACATTTTGAATTATTTCTTTTTTGCCTATTACCGTTCTTTTGTAAGGGTGATTGGATTTTTCATACAATAAAGTATAAAGGTTATCAAAAAGCCTGTTTGAAGGTGAATCTTTGGTTTTGGAAATTTCTTCAATTACAACGGGTCGTTCACGTTCCAGTTCTTTTCTGGGTATCATGGGATTTAAAAGCATGTCTGCGTGAAGTTCAAGAGCTAAATCAAAATCGGCGCTCGGTATTTCAATATAGTAATGAGTGTAATCCTTGCTTGTGGCAGCGTTAACCGTTGCGCCTTTTGAATCAAGAATTTTATCAAAAGCACCGGTCGGATATTTTTGAGTTCCTTTAAAAAATAAATGTTCCAGAAAATGACTTATTCCCGTTGTGGACTCATCTTCGTTAATTGAGCCCGTGTTTATCCATGTGTCAATTTTAACTATGTTATTATCGTGTATTTCTTTAATTATAACCTTCTGTCCAGAGGGTAATACTTGATATAATGTATCGTTTTCAAGCGCAAAAGCACAATTTAGACAGAAAAACAGTAATAACGTAAGA
Source organism: Candidatus Gastranaerophilales bacterium (assembly GCA_947589525.1). GTDB lineage: Bacteria > Cyanobacteriota > Vampirovibrionia > Gastranaerophilales > Gastranaerophilaceae > RUG14156. The sequence continues at coordinate 7,791 of CANQAW010000011.1, read as the reverse complement.
AAAATTTTAATTTGCCTCATTTATTCTCCCCCGAACTCTCGTATATAAAAACTATTTTAAACTTATTAAATTTTATTGAATATCCCCCATTGGATTTATTATTCCTCATTTAGCATTATATAGTTATTTTTTCTATTGTTTTTTAGTTCATTAACTTGTATTATTAAACTATGGATATTAACTTTAATGCGGACGTTATTGTTGTAGGTGCGGGTCCTTGCGGAATTAGCGCTTCAATGAGCGTTGCGCTAAACGGTAAAAAAGTCGTTCTTATTGATAAAAGCCAATATGCAGGCTCTAAAAACATGTACGGCGGTGCAGTATATGATTGTGCGCTTCGGGAAGTTTTTAAAGACGAAGTTGATAACCTTCCGTACGAAAGAATTATAAATTCAAACTCTTGGACTTTTTTAAATGACACGGGTTCATTTGAATTAAAATACAAAGATAACAGCTTAAAAAACGCATACGCAATAAAAAGATTTAATCTTGAAAAATGGATGATTGGAATTGCCAAAAAAAACGGGGTTTATTATATTCCGAATACCAAAGTAAACGATTTAATAAAAAAAGACGGTGCGGTTGTCGGAGTTGAAACAAATCTTGAAAAGTATTATGCTCCCGTTGTAATTATTGCGGACGGCGTTAATTCAATGCTGGCAAAGAAATTAAACCTGAGACAAAAATACACTCCGAAGGATATGCTGTTAAGCGCAAAAGAAACTCTTAAACTTGATAAAAAAACTCTTGAAAATCGTTTTAATTTATCACCTGACGGCAAAAACGGGGTTTGCAAAATGTTTTTCGGGGGAATTGAAGAATATAAAGACTTATTTATGATGAGTTTTCTCTACACCTTCAAAGATACAATAATGCTTGGTGTCGGGGCAAGTCTGCAGGATTTAACCAAATACAAATTAAATATAAATGAACTTTTAGATAAAATTAAACTCCACCCTGATATTTCTCCTTTAATTGAAGGCTCAAGAACAATTGAATACAGTGCTCATTTAATTCCCGAAACAGGCTACAATAAACTTCCCAAACTTTACACATCGGGCGCTTTGCTTGCGGGAGATGCCTCGGGATTTATAAACAGCATTCATTCGGAAGGTACGAATTTTGCACTTATAAGCGGAAAGCTTGCGGGAGAAAGCGCTCTTTTTGCGCTTGAAAATAATGATTTTTCGCAAAGTACGCTGTCAATATATAAGAAAAAACTTGATAAATCATTCATTTTAAAAGATTTATATTCATACAGAAATGTTATAGACAAATTGCATTCACGCTCTAAATCCTTAAGTTTTTATTATCCTAAAAAAATTAAAGAATTTTTTAATATAATACTTAGTGCTGATTGCAAATCAAAAAGCAAACATTTCAGAAAATTTTTCTTTAATTTTATTAAAGACAGAAACATTTTTGAAATTATTAAAGATGTGTTTGCATTCTCAAAGTGTGCGCTAGATGTATTTTTCGGCAGATAACAATGAAAAAAGAAGATAACAAAAAATCAATACAAGACAAATTAAACACAATCAAGTATAATTGTGATAGTAAAACGCATTTAAAAGTTGAACAAAAAAAATGTCTTAAATGTCGTGAGAAAACCTGTACATTTATATGTCCCGCAAACGTTTATTCAACAGATGAAGAAAGCGGTTATACGATAGTTCAATATGAAAATTGCTTGGAGTGCGGTGCTTGCAAAATTGCATGCCCCAAGGACGCAATAGATTGGGATTATCCTGATGCGGGATACGGTGTAATTTACAAAAACAGTTAAGGAGTTAAATATATAAATGGAAAATCAATATTTTTCTAGGTGGTATGATAAAGATCCGGTGTTATCCATGTCAATGAGAACACTTGCAAATTCTTCCGACGAAAGACAAATTGCCGTTGCGCTTAATCTTATTAAAGTTATTATCGAACACAACATTCAGGATAATAAATATGAAAATGTCGAAGACATAGTAAATGCGGTTGAAGACGGAAGAATTCAAAGAGGATATTCCCGCTGGTATGATATAGACGCAACAGTCAGAACCGCAATACAAATGCTTGAAAAATGCACACCGGAAACAAAGAAAAAAGTGGCGCTTGACATGGCACAGCTTGTAATTGAAAAAATAATTCAAGATGCCGATAAAGATGAGCTTGAACTTGACGAACAAAAAGGCGTCTCCTTAGAATTAGACGGAAAAGCTATTGATTTGGACTTGGATAAACTTTTAAACAAAGAAGATGAATGACGCAGAAAAATTTGAAAATCTTCAAACAACGGTCAGACTAAATCCTAAAAACTTCCAAGCCCGCAGAGAGCTTATTATGATGTGTTTGGATTTAGGTTTTGAGCATGCCGCTTTGTCGCATATAAAATATCTTTTAAACATTTTTCCCAAAGATGCGGATTTATATTTCAATACGGGGATTTGTTGGGAAAAATTAAAAAATTTCGATAACGCTTTAATTGCTTATCAAAAAGCCGTTGAAATAAAGCCCGACGATCCGGATTTTTTATATAATTTAGCTCTTATTTACGAAGCAAAAGGACAATTGGACAAAGCAATAGAAAGCTTTAAAAAAGTAATTTATTACAAGAATGAAGACTCAAACGCATTTTTTTCAATCGGGATAATTTATTCCAAATTAAACGAAAGTAAAACGGCTATAAAATGTTTCAAAAAGGCAATAGAGCTTAATTATAGCGATTATTTCGCACATTTTTATCTTGCAGGCGAATATAAAAAAGTAAAAGAAACTGATTTTGCACTTATAGAATACAGAAAAGTTTTGGAGCTTTCCGCAGATTATTCTTGGGCATATTTTAACATTGCTCAAATATATTGGGAGTTAAATCGTTATGATGATGCCGTTACCATGCTTGAAAAAACAATTGAAAAAAACAAAAAAGATACGGAAGCATACAAATTACTTGTTCAAATTTTAATTAAACAATGCAAGCTTGACAAAGCAATGGATATATTAAGCAATGCCGTAAAAGAAATGGAAAACGGTGATTTATATTACTTAATGGCAAAAATTTTCGAACTGAATAACGACATGGAATCATACAGAGATTCTCTTGAGCTTGCTCTTGAACAAAAAGACAGTTTGACTTTCAATATAAAAGCAATCGGAAAAGAACTCAGCAATTTGAAAAAAAGCGCATAGCAAATGGCAAGAACAAAACAAAATAAATCAAAATTAAATAAAAAAAATAAAAAGTTAAAATATTATAACGCTTTTAATTTTTTATTTGTTCGTCCTATTTTAAAAACCAAGGTTTTTGAATATTTTAATTATGACATTGAACAGGCTTTTCATGTTAATGAGTTTGAACTGAGAGAAATTTGCGATTTAAATCGTCTTAACTATCCCGAAGATTATTTAATCAGACGCGACATGACGGATTTGGACGGTTATTTTAAAAGAGCTTTTGAAGATAAAGATGTTAAAATTTTAACCTTTGAAGATGAAAAGTATCCTCCTCTTTTAAAGCAAATTCCTGATTATCCGCTTTCGCTTTACTATAAAGGCGACTTAGATACAATTGACAATAATTACAATCTTGCAATAGTAGGCTCAAGAAATGCAACAAGCGAAGCCTTGTCGGTTGTGGACGGAATTATAAGCGAATTTAAAAATTCGGATTTGACCGTTGTATCAGGCTTAGCCTACGGAATTGATGCTCAGGCGCATAAAAGCGCAATTGAAAATAATCTGAAAACTGTTGCGGTCGTAGGAAGCGGATTGGACATAATTTATCCGAAAGCAAATAAAAATTTATTTTATGATATTATAGATAAAAACGGAGTTGTTTTTAGCGAATATCCGCTTAAAATCAGACCCATACCCTCTAATTTTCCTCAAAGAAACAGAATTGTTACAGGTATGTCAAAAGGGGTATTGGTAGGAGAAGCAAAAATAAAATCGGGTGCTATGATTAGTGCTAATTTAGCGCTGGGCTACAACAGAGAATTAATGTGCATTCCGGGGAACGTTTTAAATCCTAATACATCAGGAATTTATCATCTTATTAAAAACGGAGCTTCAATTGTTACAAAAGCACAGGATATTTTAGACGCTCTGAATTGGGAAATTCAAACCCAAGAATTAAAAATACCTTTTGACAATTTAAATGACAAACAAAAAGAAATTTTTGAAATAGTATCAAATGAAGCGAAAACCTTTGATGAAATAATGCAAAAAACAAATATTGATATTTCTTTGGTTATGGTAATATTGACAGAGTTAGAAATCCAAGGTTTAATAAAACAATCAAATAATAAATATTTTAAATGCGTGAATTAATATGACAAAAACAAAAACAAATAAGGAAGAAAAGACTCTTGTTATAGTTGAGTCCCCTGCGAAATCAAAAACAATAGGAAAAATTTTAGGAAGCAATTACATAATACAGGCTTCAATGGGTCATGTTCGTGACTTAGCTTCAAAGGGGCTCGGGTTTGATATTGAAAATAATTTTGAACCGCACTTTGAAATTATTCCGGAAAAGAAAAAAATAATAACGGAATTAAATAAACTGGCGAAATCCGTTGACAGAATTTATCTGGCATCCGACCCCGACAGAGAAGGAGAAGCGATAGCTTGGCATGTTAAAGAATGCCTTAAATTTCCGCAGGATAAAATATTCAGAATTGTATTTAACGAAATTACGCCAAATGCCATTAAAGAAGCTGTTGCAAATTACCACCAAATTGATATGTTAAAAGTCGAAGCGCAAAAAACAAGACAAATCTTAGATAAACTTGTCGGTTTTAAAATAAGCCCGATTTTATGGGAAAAAATGAAAAATTATAAACTATCCGCAGGCAGAGTTCAATCGGTTGCGCTTAAAATAATCTGCCGAAGAGAAGATGAAATTGAAGCATTCGTCCCAAAAGAATATTGGTCAATTGATGCTTTATTAAATAAATCAAACTGTGATTTTGAAGCGGAATTATCAAAAATAATCAAATCAAATAAAGAAGAAAAAATAGAAATTAATTCTAAAAAAGATGTTGATAAAATCTTAAAAGATTTAGAAAATGCAAAATATGAAGTTTATAAAATCACCCCTAAAGACACAACAAGAAAACCCCAAGCGCCTTTTATAACTTCTACTTTGCAAAGAGAAGCAAGCTCAAAACTCGGCTATGGCGTATCAAAAACTATGCAGATAGCACAAAAGCTATATGAAGGAATAGATTTAGGCGATGGCTCAGTCGGTTTAATTACTTATATGAGAACGGATTCCACAAGAGTTTCGCTTGACGCTCAAAATTCCGCACGTGATTTTATTTTGGAAAATTACGGACAAGATTATTACCCTAAAACACCTAATATCTACGCTAAAAACAAACAAAATACCCAAGATGCCCATGAAGCCATCCGCCCTTCATATATTGATAAAACTCCCGAAAGCATTAAAAAATACTTAACTGCGGAGCAATATAAGCTTTATAAATTAATATGGGAAAGATTTATTTCTTCTCAAATGTCAAATGCTAATTTAACGGTTGACATTAAAGCAGGCGATTATATCTTCAAAATGGGTTCTTCAAAAGTTGTTTTTGACGGTTTTACAAAAATATACTCTGATGATTCCAATATTGAAGAATATAAAAAATTTCCCGCACTTGAGGTCGGTGATATTTTAAATCTTAAAAAATTAAACCCCGAACAACACTTCACCCAGCCTCCCGCAAGATATTCGGAAGCAAGCTTAGTAAAACAGCTTGAAGAATACGGCATAGGAAGACCTTCTACTTATGCCCCCATCATAACCAAAATTCAACAAAGAAATTATGTTGAAAAAACGCCGACAAAATCCCTAAAGCCGACTCCTTTGGGAAGAGAAATCTGCAAGCAGTTAGACGAACATTTTGTTAAAATAATGGATTATAAATTCACTGCTCAAATGGAAGCAGGACTTGATAATATCGCAGAAGACAAACAAAATTCAATTGAGTTTTTAAATGATTTTTGGCTCCCTTTTTCAAAAACTCTTGATGAAGCGCAGAAAAACATGAAAAGAACGGACGTTGAAACGGATAAAATCTGCCCCAATTGCGGAAGAAAAATGGTTTTAAAATTATCCCGCTTCGGAAAACAATTTCTGGCATGCTCGGGTTATCCGGAATGCAAAACGGCACTGCCTGTTGAAGATAACGGCGAGAAAAAAGAAATCCCCGCTGATGAACCAACTGATAAAAAATGCGAAAAATGCGGGGGCGATATGGTTATTAAAACAGGACCATACGGAAAATATTATCAATGTTTAAATGATAAATGCAAAAAGAGATTTTCCATAGTCGAATCTTCAGGCGTTAAATGCCCAAAATGCGCACAAGAAGGCAGGGACGGAGAACTTGTCAAAAGAAAATCAAGATACGGAACATTTTTCTGGGGCTGTTCAAAATACCCCGAATGCTCTTTTGCGCTCTGGGCTCAGCCAACGGGAGAAACCTGTCCGCAGTGCGGTAGTCTGCTTGTAAAAAAATATTTAAAAAGAGGCAACAAAATTGCCTGCTCGAATAAAAATTGCAAATATTCAAGGGATTTAGAAGATGACGAAAATTAAACTCGCACTTATCGGATATCCTTTAGGGCACTCGTTAAGCCCTATATTATACGAATGCGCCTTTAAACAGCTGGGTATTGAAGGCAGTTACGAACTTTTACCCACCAAGGGGGAAGATTTAATTTCAAGGATTAAATACCTGAGAGCGAATAAATATACGGGTTTTAACGTAACTATCCCTCATAAAGTTCCCCTAACTTTATTTTTGTCGAAATATGATGAAAATATAAACGCAATCGGCGCAGTAAACACCGTCAAAATAGAGGAAGATTTATCCTTATCGGGTTATAACACGGATTTAGACGGATTTATCGAACCTTTAAAAAAATATGACCTCAAAGGAAAAAAAGCTTCAATTATAGGAACAGGCGGAGCTTCAAGAGCAGTTTGCGCAGGGTTATATAAATCGGGAGTTACAAAAATAGATTTCTATACAAGAAACGTAATTAATTCTAAAGAAACAATCGACACTTTAAGACAAAAATTTGACACCGTTGAAATCAACTCAATTCAGTTAAGTCTTTTGGAAACTCTTGAAGATAGCGACATTGTCGTTAATACAACTCCTGTCGGAATGAAAAATTTTGACGAAAATTCAAGCCCATTAGAAGATAAACACATTGAAACTCTTAAAAATGACGCAATTATATATGATATTGTCTATAATCCTTTAAGAACGGCACTAATTTCAAAAGCAATTAAATATAATAAAACTTTTATCACGGGGCTTGATATGCTTGTTTGGCAAGCCTGCTACGCATGCAGGATATTTACGGGTCAAATGTGTGATTTTAAAACTCTGAAAATCAGAGCACTCGAGGAGTTTTTATTATATAACTAAAAGGCGAAACCAGAGTGAAGCGAGCTTGCGACGATGCTTCAGTCGTTGGCGAAGTATGAGCCATTACGAATGAAGTATGCGCAGATGACGTAGAAAATTAGACCGTAGGTCTTAATTTTCAAGTCAGCCAGTAACAAGCAAACGCAAAGGTGTGTGACGAGAACGGCAAAAGCTCATCGCTTTTGCCGTTTGAGAAACCTTACCATTGCAAGCGGTAGCCAGAGTGAAGTTAAGCCAAGCGATGAGCTTGGCTTTAACGTAACTATTGATAGGCGACGTAGGACAATAGAGGCAATCGAGCGACTGCGAAAGCAAAGCGAGATATTGCCGAAATGCCCTCAGGAGCAAAATAGCGCAAGCC
>CANQAW010000010.1 GCA_947589525.1 Candidatus Gastranaerophilales bacterium | reverse complement strand
CGCATCGCAATGGGTTGCGGGAGGAGTTCCTCTTACAATGATGATGAATATGGAACGCAGACACGGAGAAATGAAGCCCGTAATTAAAAAAGCTCTTGTTGAACTTGACGGTCCGGTGTTTAAGGAATTTGAACGCAACCGCCAAAAATGGGCGCTGAATGATTGCTATATTTTCCCGGGTGCTATTCAATATTTCGGACCAAGCGACGTTTGCGACTTAACAACAATTACATTACAACTTGAACAAGAAAAAAGTCTTGTAAACGTTTAATTTTAAATAAACTGATAAAAAGACCGCTAAATTTAGCGGTCTTTTTTAGTTAAAGTCAGATGATTTTTACACATAAATATTAATAAAAAATTATTGCTTTGATTAACAGGTATGTGAAACGTTTGCATTTTCAATCAAGCCTTTATTTCTTTTCTTTTTGGTTCGTTTTTATAAATTTTATTTATTTTAAATTGATATTTAGGCTTCTTCTTGTGTTTCTTCTTCGTAAACTTCTTTAATTGTTTCGGAAGCCGTAACTTCAACATTTAATTGGGCTTTAACTTTTGAAGACAGTTTAATTGTCATAACAAAATTCCCTATGTGATTAATGGGGCTGTCAAGAATTATAGACTTTCTGTCAATTTCAAGACCTGTTTTTGAAAGCAATTCTTCCGCTAATTTCTTGGTGGTTATTGTACCGAATAATTTGCCTGATTCGCCTGCTTTAGCGCTCAGGGAAATTAATTGTATTTTTTCGATTTCTTCTTTTGTGCTAAGTGCTTCTTGGTGCAGTTTTTCAGCTTTGGCTTTAATACGTGCTATATTTCTTTCTCTTTGAGCTAAAGCGCCTTGTGTTGCCACTTCCGCCAAAGAATTGGGAATAAGATAGTTTCTTGCATACCCGTCTTTTACATTAACAAGGTCGCCAACTTCACCTATATTCTGCACATCTTTCTTCAATATAACTTGCATATTTTCTCCTTTTATTAGTATTTTGTTATTTTATCTTATTTAAAACATAAGCAAATTTCAAGCATCGTCAATGATGTTTTATTCCTTGGGCTTTTCTTTCGTCCTTTTTGGCTTAGTTTTAGTTTCTTTATTTGCGGATTTTTCTTCGTCTTCTTTGTCTTGTTCAAGTTTAACGCCTGCAAGAGCTTGAGCTTTTTCTTTAACTAATTCTTCAAGCTCGCCTACAATTTCATGCGTTTTTTCAATTTTTGCATTTTGGGCCAGCGCAAGAGCCTCGTCTATTTCCTCGTCTGTTTTAGGACGTAATACGGGAATGGAAAGGTTTAAAATTGTAGCATTTTCTTTTGCATCAATACTTAAATCAAAAGAATCAACATCAATTTCTAAATATCTTGAAATTGAATCAACCATATCGTCTTTCAGCATTTGCATGGCACGTTCCGAAAAACCAACTCTGTCTTGCATTAAAACGGTTCTTAATCTGCTTTTTGCAACAACCTTTGTATCATCACCCTGAGCATTAAAAAAACTCAAGACTCTGTCATAAATATCGGAAAAAATATCTTTCATCTAGTCCTGCGCTTTCTTTGAAAAGAATTTTTTTATTTTGTCTATTATGTTGTTTGTTTCTTCTATGTCCAGCAAAGGCACTTCTTCGCCGGTTATTCTTTTTGCAACATTGATATAAGCACGTCCCGCAATAGATTTTTCATCATTTACGACAGGTTCGCCTTTATTTGTCGAAGTAATAATATTCATATCTTCCGGAATTACCCCGATTAAATCACAGGAAAGAATATCAACAACATCATCTACTCCCATCATATCATTGGATTTAATAAGCTTGGGTCTTACACGGTTTACCAAAAGGCGGTATCTTTCAACACCCTCTTTGGATTCCAAAAGACCTATAATTCTGTCTGCATCTCTTATTGCGCTCATTTCCGGAGTTGTAACGACAATTGCTTCATTTGCACCGGCAACTGCATTTTGAAATCCCTGTTCAATACCTGCGGGGCAATCAACCAAAACATAATCAAATTCTTCTTTTAGCTGAGTGCAGATTTCTTTTAATTGGTCAGCATCAAGCGCCGATTTATCACGGGTTTGTGCGGCCGCAAGCAAGCAAAGATTTGGATTTTTCTTGTCTTTAACCAGTGCTTGTTTTAATTTACAGCGTTCTTCAACAACATCAACTATTGTATACACTATGCGGTTTTCAAGACCTAACAGTAAATCAAGGTTTCTTAAACCTATATCGGTATCTATCAGAACCACCTTATTGCCTAAATTGGCAAGAGCGGTACCGATATTTGCAGATGTGGTGGTTTTGCCTACCCCGCCTTTTCCAGATGTAATAACGATAACAGAACCTGTCATTTTATGCTCCTTTAATTTTGATTTATCTTGAATAACATAACTTCGCCATCAACTACTCTTGCTTCTTCGGGAGTAAATATTGATGTTTTTAAAATATAGGGAATATTTGTATCGTCGGGACGTCTTGAATAGCAATCGCCAATTCTTATTTGAATAGCGTTCATTTTTAACGCCCTGACTTTAGCGGAATTATTTCCTTTATAACCGGCATGAGCAATACCCGATAATATTCCCCAAACCGTTATATCACCGACTGCTCGTATTTCGCTTCCGGGGTGACAATCTCCGATTATTACAACATTTCCGTCGGCTTCAAGTATTTGACCCGAGCGAAGTGTTTGGTTTATGTATGTTGTATTTTTAGTATCGGAAATAATAGGTTCGTTTGTTTCCGTTTCATAAAAATCAACTTCTTCCCACTGTTGTTCGTTTTGAAGATTTTCATCGTAAGCTTTTTTGTATACACCAATTGATTTTTTTTGCGCATTTTCAACTTCGTCAATCTTTTGCTCATCGACAGATTGAGAATTTTCGTCCGAATATTGCAAATTTTGATTGTAAGAGGAAGTTTCCCGCTGCATTTCGTTAAATTTTGCATAATCATCAAGAGTCTTGGAAACATCATCGGAATTATAGGATACCGAAGTTTGAGCTTCAATTTGAGAGAAATCCGCTTTAGCATCTATTCCGAGATTTTGTAAGTCGGATTTGATATCGATATTATCCTGTTGTCTTTTAATCTCGTCTAAGTCCGCTTCAAAGTGAAGCTCGTCCGATTCTTTTAAAGGGATATCATCCGAATTTTGGCTGTCTGTCATTGAAAAATAAGCAAAATTGTTCTCGCCGGTTTCGTTTCCGTACTTTTCTTCAACTCTTTTCTCTATCGGTTTTTGAACAAGAATGTTCATATTTTCGGCAACCTTTACGGTTTGCTCGTTTGTTGTTTCAATTGTATCCAAAGTACAGCCGTAGCTTGTAATTAAAGATTGTATGGACAGCATTTGAGACTGGTTATAATAGCTGTCATTCAATTTCAAAATAATTTTTTTACCTAAACCGTCAAGTGTTTCCAATGCTAACGAAAGACTGTTGATGACTTCACCGGTAGATGAGCAAGACGCCATATCGACTACAAAAAACTCATTATCGTACATAAATAATTTTCATACCTTAATTTTAATATTCTAATACTCAATAATAAAGTACATTAAACATATTCTAACTACAATTATTTATGACGTTATGTAAAAATTTTATTTTAAAATAAAACTAAGCATAAATGTAGAAACAATAAAAATAAGCACAAACAGTTCCGTTAAACGGTTTAAGCCTTTTTCGGTTGACTTTTGAGAAGAAAACAGCTGGCTTGCACCACCGAAAAACGACATTCCGTCACCCTTGGGTGAATGCATTAAAACTAAAATTATACTAAATATGGCGCTTAAAATCTGCAAAATGTGAAAAAACGTAGTCGCTTTCATATATTTTTTCCTTTTTTTCTTTAAAATAACACAAAAAACAAAAAAACCAAATCTTTTAGTTTTAAAATTTAACAAAAAGTCTTAATTTATTATCCGACCCTCTAAAGCGTATCCAGCCCGTTTTTTTCTCGTTATTATAATCGACAACTTTGACTAAAATCCAATTTCCCCGAACTAACCAAGGGGCAATATATTTTGGCATTACGATTGAACCCGTTGAATTTGTTTCTTTCAGAGGTGCGGAATATAATATTTTATCATTTTTTTGCAAATCTTTAAATAAATAAAGTCCGTATTTTTTTCCGAAAGTATCAAAAAAATCAAGATAAGAGTAATATTTATTTTCATCTTCCGAAACCCATCCGCAAACGGGGGTTTGAATTTGATTAAAGCAAACCATACTCCAGCCCTCGGTAGCATCGATTGTTGTTAAAAAAGCAAGTTTTTTAGAGGGTGAATATTGCGCAAAAATATCATCCGTTTGGCATTTATCTTTGTTTATCGCACAAGACGCACTTGAATTATAATCAAAAGTCAGCGTTTCAAGTATTTTCCCGTCACTTTTCGGCTCTTGCCTCATGACAAGAGGACTTTGAACTTTAGTAAAACCTATTCCGTATCTTCGAAGCGAATTAATATAACGGGGCGCAACATCGGCAAAAGCGCAGGTTACACTCAAAAAAAGAATAAATAGTGTCAATATTTTTTTCATAAAATTATTATAAATTATTTTTCTTCAAAATAAAATCCGTCTTCTTTCATACGTCTTATAACTTCAGCTAAATCTTCATTAGAAGCAACAACTGAAATTCTTATATATCTTGTTGAATTTTTATCAAAACCCGTCCCGGGGACAACTACAATACCCGATTTTTCAAGAAGCGCCGTTGCGAATTCTTCGCAATCTTTAAATCTGTCCGGTATTTTTACCCATAGATAAAATGCGGTATTTGGCATTTTAACTTTGTAGCCTAAAGAATTTAAACCGTCAACAAAACCTTGAATTTTTTCTTTGAATTTAATATTTTGTTCTTCTATATATTTATCGCCCTCTTCAGATACCAATAAATCGGCAACGGAATATTGAAGAACCTTAAATATACCCGTATCAATGGTTGATTTTGCTCTGGAGAGCATCTTAACGGCTGTTTTGTTACCGCATGCCCAGCCCAGACGCCAGCCTGTCATAGCGTATGTTTTTGAAATACTGTGCATTTCAATACAGCAATCCGCTGCACCCTTGCATTCCAAGGCGCTGTGAGGCTTATAAGCTTCATCATAATACATCTCGCAATAAGCAGAATCCGAAATTAAAAGTATATTATACTTGTTGCAAAAATCCACGCATTTTTGAAGATAATCAAATGTGCAAGTACAGCCTAAAGGATTATTGGGATAATTTACAATTAAAGCTTTAATTTTTTTAGGGTCATTGCCCTCTTTAAGATATTGTTGATAAACTTCCTCTAAATCAGGCATATAGTTATTTTGTTCGTTTAAATATATTGCGTAAGCTCTTGCGCCCATTGCTTTAATCATTTGAGTATAAGAAGCATAGCTTGGGCAGGGAATTAAAATTACATCCTGCTCCTTTTCGTCCTCTTTATAATTGACTAATGCTCTGATTAAATTTGCAATACCTTCTTTAGAACCTATAAGAGAAAAAATTTCATCTTTGGGATTAACATCGACATTAAATCTTTTTTTCATTCTTTGACTGACGGCTTCAAGGAATTTAGCTTCACCCTTTGGAGTGGAGTAAGTATGAAGATGGTCTGTATCTAAGTATTCTTTGGCTTTATCTATAACAAATTGCGGAACTCTTTCTACGGGTGCGCCCATGGATAAAGGAATTGGGGCTCTGTTTTTCGCTTTTAACTGCTCGGTTAGCTCAACCTGACGAGCCTTAATTACAAACATTATGTAATTAGACATATTTTTTATTTTGTTGTTAAACAAATCTTCGCTAATCATACTTACCTTCTTATCAAACATTTTGCATTTTTAATAATACTACTTAATAAAAATTTAGTAAAATATTTTTACTTTTCGGATAAATTGCTTTTAAAAAAGAGGATTTTGAGGTATAATATAAAAATGCGAGATGGAGATTATCTGCGCTAGAAACGGAGAAAACTATGCATATCCATGTTAACGGACGTAACATCGAAATTACGGATGCCATCAAGGCTTACGTCAAAGAAAAAGCAGGAAAAGTTGCAAGTCATTATGAACAAATTGACTCAATTGATGCTGTATTGTCGGTAATTAAAAATCCCTCCGTTAGTGATTCGCACATTGCGGAAGTATTGTGTAAAATAGGCGGTGAAACAATTCGTGTTGAAGAACATGCAGAAAACATGTATGCTTCAATAGACCTTGTCTGCGATAAATTAGAAAGACAAGTTCGTAAATTTAAAGAAAAAGGTTTGTCAAAATCAAAAGGCGGAGTTGAATCAATAAGAACTTCTTCGCAGAATGAAGTTGAAGCTTAAAAACTAAAAGAGGGTTTTATCCCTCTTTTTTTATAAACTTATATAAACTGCTTTGTCGACACCGTCTATTGAACTTATTTTATCAAGAGTAGACTGCTCTGTTTCGCTGTCGACATTTATCACCATAATGGATTTATCTATTCCGTCCTTAGCCTGCGCAACCTGCATGCCTGAAATGTTGACGTTGTCACGACCTAAAACACTCGCCACCTGTGCAACCATATTGGGTTTATTTATATGAGGAACAAATAACATATTTTTCTTAGGTTCAATTGAAGTAATATAATTGTTTAGCTGTACTATTCTTTCAACACCCGAAGCAATGAGCTCTCCTCTTACCAAAGTTGTGTTATTTTGAGCTTCAATAATAACTTCAATATAATCATGTTTTGTTGTTGTTTTTGATGTTTGCAGTTCAATATCTCTTTCTTTTGCCACAATGGGGGCATTAACGTAATTTACTCCTAAAATATTAGGGGATAAGACTCCTTTTAAAATTGCAATTTCCAAAGGTGAAACATCAAGATTTATAAGCTTGCCCGAAACATTAATTTTAATATTCTTTATTGCGCCCGAGGATAATTGAGAAGCAATTTGTGCTATGTTTTCAGCCAATTTCATAAATTCTTTTACCGCTTCAATTTTTTGAGGCTTAAGAGCGGGAATATTTATAGCGCTCGTTGCATTTCCCCCCGACAACACTTCGACAACCTGATTTGCAACATCAAGCGCAACGTTAACTTGTGCCTCATCCGTGCTTGCGCCTAAATGGGGTGTTAAAATTGCCTTAGAACCAAGCGCAATTAAAGGGGATTTATCAACATGTTTTTCATCTTCATAAACATCTATGGCGCATTGAGCAACTATACCTTGTTCTATTGCTTGAGCGAGAGCATTTTCATCAATTATGCCTCCACGGGCGCAATTTATAATTCTGACTCCTTTTTTCATGCGATTTAAAGTATTTACATTAATCAAACCCGTTGTTTCTTTGGTTTTTGGAGTATGAATTGTTATATAATCGCATAAAGACCAAAAATCATCTAATTCCCAAAGTTTTGGAATAAACTTCCACGCCCGTAAATTTTGACCTTTCCCAAAGCCCCGATTTAACACTGATATCAGCCGAAGGTATATTTCTGCTCATTGCCATCATCATGGCTATTGTATGCTCTGCCGCCGCATGAGTATTGCCATCCGGAGAATTAACAACAATAATACCTTTTTTGGTGGCTTCTTCAACATCAATATTATCTACGCCGACACCTGCACGAGCTATGATTTTAAGATTTTTCCCCGCTTCAATAACTTTTTTGGTAACTTTTGTCTGTGAACGAACTAATATTGCGTCATACCGGTCAATTATTTTACACAGCTCTTCTTCTTCCATGGTTGCCAGATTATCAACACTTGCTGCTTTTTCAACCGTTTTTACGGCTAAATCGTTAATTTTATCCGTTATTAATACTTTTACCATTATTTTCTCCGTTTTCTATCCTTTAGGCAAATATGCTTGCGAGTATCTGTAAGATTGAACAAAACCTGCGGTTTCATACATCTTAACGGCGCTCGGCAAACCTAAATCCAAACTTGCGTTTAATTCATTCAGCTCAATTATTCCGCCTTGATTTAATTTTACAATATCCAAAACCGCATTTTTAATTAAAGAAGCGGATAATTTTTTTCCTCTGTGCTCTTCAACAATACCGATTAAAGGAAGATTACCTATTCCGCCTCCCGTAACATTTGCAAGACAGAAGCCGACAAGTTTGTTTTCGTATAATAATATTTTGCTTGCCTGAGGCAGAAATCTGCCGTAAATTGAAGTTGTAATTTTGTAGGTAATGTCTTTGCATCCGTCTAATGTTAAAAATCTGACGTCAAACTTAGAATCCGAGGAATTTTGAAAAGCTTTATAAATTGCAAGAGACAATTCTTCAAAGTAAATATCCCGATAGGGAGTTAGTTTATATCCGATAGGCAATTCCATAAAATTAAACTGCGACAGCTCTTTTATTTTTTGTTTATTTTCTATATCAAAAACAACGACGCCCGTATCAATAAACTCAAATTCATGTAATGCCGCATTATGTTTAAAACTTTCCTGTACTCCAAGCATTGCATACGAAACAACACGATGTTTTCTTAACGACTTTGTTTGCTCTAAAAACTTTTCAAATAAACATTCACGTCTTTCGTTCAAATTGTCAAAGCCTATGCAATGGATAACAAAAACCTCGATAACATCATCCGGAACCGTTGTATATGCCAAAAAACCGGTCGGAATATCGTCCTCGGATAAAACTATACAGCTTATAAGATTATTATTAATCGAATCAATAAAATCTTCATAGGTTAACGGGTCAATTTCAAACTTATAATCACTTCTGGCTTTAAGGCGAAAATCATTATATACACCTTGAAATACTCTGAATTTCTTTTCTTCTAGAATTGTAACATCATACATTTTTAAGCAATACTTTCTTAATTTTTGCTCATTGTATCATGGTTAATACTTAATTTTCAAATTTTATGTTTAGTTTTGTATAGTTTAGTTAAGCCCGTTTACGCAAGAAGTGTCAAAGCCAGCTGTCCTAGCTCATTTGACTGAGTCAATAGGGAAACATTCAATTGTTCGAGGATTTGCTGTTGAATATAATTTGTTGATTCCGTTGCGATATCGGCATTAGCACGATTTGAATAATCATCCTGAAGATTTACGGATAAATCCGACAATGAATCATAAGAGCTTTGAAGCCTGTTTTCATAAGAACCTATTTTACCTTTGCTCAATGACAGTTTATCTATGGTGGCTTGAATTTTTGATAAATATTTTTGACAATTCGGATTGATAGGGTCAAACAAGGGGGTTAATCCCGCAGGGTCGGCTACTATTACTTCCGTTCCGTCTTTTTTGCAATATTTGCCGTTTTCTTTTTTATACACAATATCTCCGCCCTGCGTTTCAAAAGCATTCGGATTCAGCTCGTCGGGAAGCTCGATATCAAGCCCGAGAGCACTTGTGTATGCATTAATTAAAGCGCTTTGTATATCCAAAATGGAATCTTGCGTAGTATCCGTTCCGATTTGAATTGTCATTTCTTCAACTGTGCCGTTCAGAAGATATTTGCCGTTGAAATTGGCAGAACTTGCCAGTCTGTCTATTTCCGAAAGTCTTTCCAATATTTCTTGAGCGGAAGCGCTTTGAGCATCTATATCATTAGCGCCGTTTGCCATTGAAGTTAAAAGTTCGTTAATTCTTGATAATTGATCCGAAATGGAATCAAGAGAGCTTTCCGCAACATTCAAAAGTGAATTTGCACTTTGAATATTTTCCATGACCTCATCCGAAGCTTTAATATTTTTATCAAGCTTCTTTGATATCAGCGCATTTACGGCATCATCAAGAGCGTTTTCTATTTTTGAATCTCCCGACAGCCTCTGCATCGAACGGGAAAGAGAATTTGTGATTTTATTAATTTTATCGGATATTCTCAAAGAAGGTATTATTGAACCTAAAGTGACAGCCATATTTCCCCCGATTTTTTTATTTATACATACGGAGGAAAAAACCAATACTTTAGTTTGATAAAATAAAAATCCTATAAATATATTACTTATGGTAAAATTATTTTGTTATGCCGCATTTTTTAATAAAAAAAGAAGAAATAAAAAAAGATTATATTGAACTTGTTGATAATGATAATTTATTTCATATAACAAAAGTTTTAAGGACAAAAGCCGGACAAAACATTAAGTTCATAGACGAAGATAAAAATTTGTATTTTTGCAAAATATTCGAAATTAATAAAAACGGTCTTAAAGCTGAAATTATAAAAAAAGATAAATCGACTTGTTTTCTAAAAACAAAAATTTGTTTAATACAATCAATTTTATCTCAGGATGCTCAAAATCTCGCCATTGCAAATGCAACCCAAACGGGCGTTCAGGAAATTATTCCCGTTATTTCGGATAATGTGAGCGTAAAGCGTGAAAACCTGAAAGGAAAACTTGAAAAATGGCAGAAAATTGCTCTTGAAAATTTTAAACAATGCGAAAGAGCGGATAGCGTTAAAATACATAATATTACAACTCTAAAAGAAGCTCTTAAAAATTTTAAAAAAGAAAATACGATAATTTTTGCCGAAAAATACGCTAATTTAATTTTGGATGAAATTGTAAACAAAATAAATACACAAGAAAAAATTGCGGTTGTAATAGGCCCTGAAGGGGGATTTTCCCAAGAGGAATTTGAATTTTTTAAAAAAAATAACTACAACCTGACAACTTTGGGAAAAATGATTTTTAAAGCACCGAATGCCGTTGTTGCGGGAGTTACAAACATTATTTCGAGGATAGAAAAAAATGTTTAAAGATGAAATTTTAAATTCAATCAAGCCTGTAATAAAAAAATACAACGTTTTTTTAGTCGGCGGATATTTAAGAAATTATTTTATTAACAAAACGATTTCTTCAGACAGGGATTTGGTTTGTGTCGATAAAGACGGGGCAGTTCGGCTTGCAAAAGATATTTGTGAATTTTTGGATGCAGTTTTTATTGAGCTGGACAGCGAAAATAAAATTTACAGAGTTGTTCTAAAAGATAAAGAAAATTATTTCGACATAGCGCAGGCTCTTGAAAATGATATTTTAAAAGATGCCCAAAGGCGGGATTTTACCATTAATTCAATATTTTATGATTTAAATAAAGAAGAAATTTTTGACCCCTTAAAAGGTATTGAAGACATTAAAAACAAAATTATAAGAACATACAAGTTCGATAATTTAAAAGATGACCCTTTAAGATTTTTAAGAGCGTACAGATTTTTATCCCAAACGGGTTTTAAAATTGATGAGAAATTATCTGATTTTATATGTTCAAACTTTGATTTAATAAAAACCTCAGCGCTTGAAAGAATTAATTTTGAAATCATTAAAATTTTTGAAGGGAAATATGTTTCCCAAGCGCTTCTTGAAATGCTCAACAACAATATTCTTGATAAAGTTTTCCCTTTTGTTGAACAGGTCAAAAAAGTTCCCTGCAATTCTCATCACCATCTTGATTTAATTCACCATTTAATTGAAACCGTAAGGTTAATAAAAACCGAAAATCCTATTTTGAAGCTCTCGGCTTTCTATCATGATATAGGTAAACCCTCAACATGGACAATTGAACCTGACGGCAGACACCGTTTTATAGGTCATGATATTGCAGGGAGTGAAATAGCCAAAAAGGAGCTTAAAAAACTCAACTTTTCGACAAAACAAATTCAATATATTTCAAAAATGATTAAATATCATATCTACCCTTCGAGCCTTATTCAATGCGAAGATTCAAAAAAAGCATTTGCAAGATTTGTAAAAAAATTAGGAAAAGAGGCTTTGGATGTGATAGAACTGGCTCGGGCGGACAGATTAAGCGCACGCGGAGAAAAAGTCACAAAAGAGATGATTGAAAACAACCTTAAACACCTTCAAAATCTCGAAAATTATTATTATGAAGTTGAAAAAACGGCGCTTAACCCCAAAACTCTTCTTGACGGCAGAGAAGTTATGGAAATTTTAAATTTAAAACCATCCAAAAAAATAGGGCAAATACTTGAAAGTCTGAAAATTGCGCAATTGTCGCAAGAAATTAAAACAAAAGAAGAAGCAATAGTTTTTATAAAACAAAAAGCCGTTAATTGATTAACGGCATTAAAAATTAAACAATAGAGGAGAATAAGGAAAAACTACTCTTTTAGCTTTCTTGCGCAAATACTTTTGATGCAAGTGCTAATCTGGCATCGTTGGGGAATAATCCCGGAAATTCCTGTTCAATAATATCTGCCGTTTTGTTAACTCCGTTTTCAAATTCCGCCATCATGGCTTCTATGTCGTTTATTCTGTCTTGCGACAAATGTTCAAGAGGATTAACCTCTTTTTTCGCAACGGAAATTTGAGCCTTATTTTGCGCAGCAGTGATATCCATTGCATTATAAATATCTTCTGCGCTAACCTTAGACTCAATTGAAGGGTTGCTTGTTTCTTGTTTTACATTTTCCTTTTTTGCATCTTCCTTCTTCGTTAATTGCGCTTGAGAATTGGCTATTGTATAATTCCCAAACCTTACTTGATTAACGTCCATACTTATTGCTCCTTATTGTTTAATTACTTTATTGTTCTTATATAATGATTTACGGCATACATTCTATAAAACTTTAGCTTTTAACGGTTATTTTTACATTTTGTTACAAAAAATAAACAGCTGATTTAAACTGTCCGCAAGGGATGATTAAAAGGCTGAAAGCGGGATTAATTGCAATATTTGCGCAAAAAAGCTCAATTATTTAATTGAGCTTTTTTGGTACGTATATAATTTTTTTGAAATTGTAGTATTATTTTATATATAATTGAACTTAATATTATGCTAGATTTTATTATTCCGAAAACAAAAGTCAGAGCTTTTGATATAAGTCAAATTCCGCTTGAAGAACTTCAAGTTATTGGGATTTCTCAAATTAACCCTTATTGCAAAGAAAAATACGAAAACGAGCTTTTTATAACGGTCGTTTCAATTGCAAATGATTCAAAAGAATACGATGAAAGAGAAGGTCTTGTTTTAACAAATTACTTTGCAGAGCGAAAATGTCCAAAATGCCGTAAAGTGGAACTTTTACCCGTTAATATAAGAATAAACAGAAATTCTAACTACATTAGAAACGAACAAGAAGCCGTCTTAGGCAATTATCATTCTTCAAGAAAAAATTTTCCCACTACGGTGAAAGCGTTTTGCAATCACTGCTCGACAGGTTTTGAAATATTAATCAAAAACGAAGACCTCTGGATTAAACAAGCAAGAAAACTTAAAGAAAAAGATTTAATAACAGGCGTTTGGGACGAATATCAATTCGATTATTAAAATATAATTAAGAAGATAGAGTTTTTTAAATTTTGATATTAAGATAATAATATGAAATATAAAGATTATTATGAAATATTAGGCGTTGCAAAAGATGCAAATGCTCAAGCAATAAAATCCGCATACAGAAAACTTGCAAGAAAATATCACCCTGATGTTAATAAATCTCCCGACGCACAGGCAAAATTTAAAGATATAAACGAAGCTTACGAAGTTTTAGGAGATGAAAACAAAAGAAAAAGA
The DNA here is from genome assembly GCA_947589525.1 of Candidatus Gastranaerophilales bacterium. Lineage (GTDB taxonomy): Bacteria > Cyanobacteriota > Vampirovibrionia > Gastranaerophilales > Gastranaerophilaceae > RUG14156. Next base: position 6,782 of record CANQAW010000010.1, on the reverse strand, counting down.
TATGACCAGCTTGGTTCTTCATGGTCGCAAGGAGCCGATTTCACACCTCCCCCGGGATTTGAAGGCTTTAACTTTTCAAACTTTTCACAAGGCGGTAACTCGGGCGGATTTTCAGACTTTTTCTCAGCTATTTTTGGCGATATAATGAGCCAGCAAGCTCAAGGCACAAGAGGTTTTAGCGGATTTTCAAGTTTTGGAGATTTTTCTCAATTTCAAAACCAATCTTCCCGCACTCAAAGACAATACCAAAGACAAAGTGCGCAAAAACCTCAAAAAGAAGAAAACTTGGATATTATTCAAAATATATTTTTAAATGTTGACGATTTAATTAATCATCCTAAAAAAACCGTAACAATCAGCGCTTATCAGCAATGTTCCCACTGCCACGGCTCAAAGGCAGGTTTCTGCTCTAATTGTGCAGGTTCGGGAATTGAAAAAATAACTAAAAACATAACTTTTCAAGTTCCAAAAAGTGTAAGCGAAAACCAAAAAATCCGCTTAAAGGGAGAAGGCAAAAAAGACGCATACGGAAACAGCGGGGATGTTTATTTAATTGTTAAAATTAAAGATAATAAATATGAAATAGACGGCTTTGATTTAATAAAAGATATTGAGCTTTTACCTTATGAAGCTGTTTTAGGATGCGAAAAACAGATTCAAACTCCTTTTGGAAGCTATAAATTAAAAATCCCGAAAAACACAACTTCAGGCAAAAAACTAAGGCTTAAAGAACTCGGCTTGCCTAAAAAAGACGGTTCTAAGGGCAATTTTGAAGCAAGAATTAAAATAGTTCTCAGCGAAAATATTACCCCCGAAGCTGTTAAACTATACGAAAAACTAAAACAAATTAATTCTTAAACTCTTCCGTAACAGTCGCTGTAGCGGGTTATATCGTCTTCGGAGATATAATCGCCTTTTTGAACTTCGATTATTTTTAATTCTTCATCATAAGGGTTTTGAAGAGAGTGCTTTGCGCCTAATGGTATATCAATGCTTTCGCCTGCCTCTTTTATATATTCCTTATCTTGTAAAATAACAACCGCACGCCCTTCCAAAACAACCCAGTGCTCCGAGCGGTAATTATGGGATTGAAGAGATAACTTATGTTTGGGTAAAACGCAGATTGTTTTTGTTAAATATCCTTTTCCCTGATTTAAACAGGTGTAATACCCCCAAGGGCGAAAAACGGTTTTATGAAGCTTTGTTGTATCCGATTGTTCTTGTTTTAGTTTTTCATATAATTTTTTAACATTTTGAGATTTATCCATAGGGCAAGCCATTATGGCATCTTGCGTTTCAACCAGAATGATATCTTTTAAATCGGAAACTGCGACAATTTCTTTTTGAGAATAAATTAAAGAATTTTTAACATTATCGACAACGACTTTTCCTTCTATAACGTTATTATTGTCATCTTTTTTCTTAACATTATAAAGTGCCTGCCAAGAACCAAGGTCATTCCAATCGCTCATTAATTCCACAAGGGCGATTTTGTCTGATTTTTCCATAACGGCGTAATCGATTGAAATTGAAGGCATTTTTTCATAAATTGAATATTCAATTTCATTTTTTGAAGAAAAATCCGCTTTTTGGGAGTTTAAATAAATTTCGGGCGCATATTTTTCAAATTCTTTGATAAATACGCTGATTTTACCGAGAAATATTCCGCTGTTCCAGTAATAATTTCCTTCTTGAAGATAATCTTGCGCTGTTTTAAAATCAGGTTTTTCAACAAATTTTTCAACCTTAAAGCCTTGATTTAATTGGTTTTGAACCTTTATATAACCGTAGCCTGTCTCGGGATAATCGGGTTTAATTCCAAAAGTTACGATATAACCTTGCTTTGCAAGTTGTTCACCTTTTTTAACGGTATCTAAAAAGGCGTTATCGTTTTTAATTAAATGGTCTGAAGGAACAATCAAAACAACATCATCAAAATTTTCTTCGCGCACAAAATATTTAAGCGCAACAGCTATGGCAGGTGCGGTATTTTTTCCGAAGGGTTCACCTAAAACAACATTATTTTTATCGATTGAATTTAATTGAAGCTTGATATCGCTTCTGTGTTTAATATTTGTAATCGTGAGAATGTCTTTTGAATTGCACAAAAGAGACATTCTTTTATATGTTTGTTGAAGCAAACTGAAATTATCCGTCAAGCTTAAAAGCTGCTTCGGATACATATCCCGTGATAATGGCCAAAGTCTTGAACCTGAACCGCCTGCAAGAATTATTGCTTTCATTTTATTTCCTTTTGTTTTGAATTCATATATATTTTTACAAGTTCAAAATCTATTTCAGTATCTATATCTATGGAAGAAGCTTTATCCATAATATAGGCAAAACCTTTATCGGTGTAAAAATCAAGATTTTTAAGATTTTCGGTTTTAAGAATATATATTGCGCCGTTTAGAGTGTAGCTCTTTGGCAATTGCTGTCTTTGTTTTTGATATTCTTTTTTAACAAAATCTTTAGCGGACAAGGTTTCATCTAAAGTGTTGCACCAAAACATCGGATGAGGTGTTTCGCAAACGGAAAAAAGAGTGTCTGCCTGTTTTTTAAAAAACAGCTCAAGCGCCTCTTTAATATGCGTTTCATTTCTTAAAGGCGAAGTAGGCTGAAGCAGAACAACTATATCAAATTCAAGATTTTGTTCTTTTTTTAATTTATCAATAACTTCCCTTACGGCATCCCAGCTTCCCGAGCTATCCGAGGAATTTTTTTCGCTTCTTAAAAAAGGAACGCTTGCGCCTGATTTTTTTGCAATTTGAGCGTATTTTTCGCTATCCGTTGAAACTATAATATAATCAAAAACATTGCTTTTTATCGCAGAGTCAACAGTATAACAAATTAAAGGTTTAGAATTTATTTCTTTGATATTTTTATCTTTTAAACCTTTAGACCCGCTTCTTGCAGGGATTATCGCAATAATTTTTTTATCTTTGAACATAAAAAAATACTAACATAAAATTATCTTAATATAAAATTTTATTTGAAATACGAGCTTAGCCGTTTTATTTTTAATTTCAAATTGTTCGGGCGTTGCGTGTTCTTAGGATTGCAATTATATTGCACAAAGTTCGTTTAATAATATAACGCTTCTCCTGTTTCCGAAAAAACCTGTTGCTATATAAACTCTGCGCTAAATTCGCTTATTATATTCCTGCTTTTTTTGCTATATCTTCAACTGTTTTAAAAAAAGCAAAATCTTTATATATTGTCTTTACGCCACATTTTTTATCCAAAAAAGCCATTGTTGCCATTGCGCCAAGCGAATCCCATTCTTCCAATTCTTGTAATTTTGTATCAAATGATAAAACTTTTTCTGTTTGTAATACGTCTTGCAATTGTGTTAGAAACTCTTCTCTGTTCATTATTTTCTCCTTTTATGTTTTATTATGTTTTAATTTGGTCTGTCTTGGTCGGAGTCCGCTTTAAAATAAAGCGCATCTTCAGGACCGGCAATATAAATTTCAATGTTTTCTTGGACAAACGGCGCAAAATAGTTCGGGATAATATTTTTAGAATTTTCCAATCTTTCGCTAAAGCCTGCTTTTTGCAAATATTCTTCTTTAAACCCGAGATTGTAGAAATCTATATATTCAAAATCATTTATTAAACTTTCAAAGAAATCAAACAATTTGGAAAATGCTTCCTGATTGCCAATAAAATCTACTATTCTCAATATTTTAGAATTGTCATATTCCTGTTCTCTTGCAATAAAAAATGCATCGTTAAGCGCAAATACTCTGTATTTGAATATAGGATGTTTAAAAAACCTGTGTTCAAAATACCATTTATCCTTGCGGGGAACTTGTTTTTCGGCCCAAGAAAAATCAAAAATTTTCTCAAGCTCTTTAATTGAAAAAACTTCTATAGGTTTTAGCTGTTCAATATTTTTATCTTTTTTTAAGATAATTTTATCTTCAATTTTTGCTATTTTATATTCTTTGCGCTCAGAAAGTTTATAAAAATGGTGCATTTTAGCGCAGTAATTATTAAGCACATCTCTACTCAAAGGAAGCGCCGTTCTGGGATTTAGACCGACACCCATACAATTTCTTGGTTTAAGTGTTTCAGACATTCTTTCCGATAACTCTATTCCTAAAAAGGGTATATTGGGGTGATCGTTTCTAACTTTCCAAATTGAACCCCAGATATCATTATTTTCTATTTCCTTTGATGCCTGTACAAAACCTTCTAAACTTTCTATCTCCCCTGTTTCCTTATTCTTTGCTATAAAAAAGTTAACTTCTTTATCTTTTATAACAAATTCATACTCAAAAAACTCTCGATTGACTGATAAAATATGACCCTTACGCCAATATTTATCAATAAAATCCATAATTTCAGGGATTTCTTCATATCTCGCCCTGCGTATATCATATTTTTCATCATATACATTATTCATAACTACACTAACACCCCTTCAAACCTTTTATAATTCTCGCTTCTGGGCGGAAAATCTATTGTATCAAGCCTCGGAAGTTCATATCTTGAATATCTGTCTAAATCGCACACATCCACTTCAGTATTAAAAGCAAGCTTGCACCCCAACCCTTTTATAATTTCAATAGTGTCTGAATTATAAGAACCATAAGGATAATTCATAACCCAGTTATCCTTATCAATAAATTCTTCCATATTTTTAAGCGCTAAAGTTATATCTTCCAACTGCCGTTCTTTAGATAAATTTCCAAGCCAAAAATGATTATACCCGTGCAATCCTATAAACTGATTATTATTTTTCATACACCTTATTTGCTCTTTATTTAAATAAAGCTCTCTTGCAAAGATATCTTGGGGAACTTTAACATATTTTCTAAAAAGTTCATCCGCTATAATCAAACGAAGTTCATAGGGCAGAACTTTTTGAAGCATTCTTTTTACAAAAACAGTCTTAGCGTCATCAAACCTGTTTGAAAGGGCGTAGTTTTGAATTAATTCTTCAACATTGGGAAGTTTAAAACCTTCTTTTTTGTAATGATTAATTCTTTCAATTAATTCATCATATAAAGGTTCAATCGGCGTACTTGCAAGCACAAAATGGATTTTATTAACATCTAAAACTTTATCTTCAAGAAAAACCGAAGCAGGAATAAAAAACGAACCTTGCAGTTTATATTCATCTAAAATCGGGAAAACATTTGTAAAATGGTCGCTATAACCGTCATCAAAAGTTAAAAGAGCGGATTTTTCAGGCAATTTAGCGTTATTATCAAGCGCTTCAATTAAATCTTGCATTTTAATTATATTAAAATTTTTAATTAAAAATTTAATCTGTTCTTTAAAATCTTTAATATCAAGACCTTTAATGTTACTGTATCTTGTAAGTTTTAAATCTCTTACATAATGATACATTACTATTGAAACACTTTGATTTATCCGTCCCATTTTAAAATCCCGCTTTTACACATTATAAAAACCGCACAGCCAATTTTTTCGTCATTATAACATAAAAAAAATAAGCGCAAAACTTTTAATAAAGCAAGCTTAACAAAAAGTTCAAAGTGTGTTTTAATTAAATTAAGAAAAAGAGGTCAGAGTTTTAAATGTCTGAAATGATTAAAAAATTTACTATTTTGCACAACGAAACAATCAAAACAGCGCTGGAGAAGATGTGTACGCTTGCAAAGGGGCCTTTAATTCTTTTTGTAACGAATGAAGAAAAAATCGCAGGCTCTGTCACAGACGGTGATATCAGACGGGGGCTTATAAACGGAGCTTCAATTCAAGATAAAATTGAAACCGTAATGAAAAAAGATTTTAAATATATAACGGATTACAAAGATTACAAAAAAATAGATAAATATAAAAACGAAGATTTAAAAATTATCCCGATTGTAACAAAAGATAAAAAGCTTATAAAATTTTTAGATTTAACAAAATTAAAAGCAATAATACCGACGGATGCCGTTATAATGGCAGGCGGAAAAGGTTTAAGATTGAAACCTTTTACAAACGACACCCCAAAACCCCTGCTTGAATTGGCAGGAAAACCGATTTTAGCTCATAACATAGACAGGCTCTTAAATTTCGGAATTAAAAATATCTATATTTCCGTAAATCACTTGAAAGAAAAAATCATCGCCTACGTTGAAAAAAATTATCAAGACCAAAATATTAAATTTATCGAAGAAACAGCTCCTTTGGGAACGATAGGCTCTGTCAAACTCATAAAAGACTACGAAAATGACGATATTCTTGTCATGAACGGAGATATTTTAACAAATATCGATTTTTATGACTTTTTTGTAAACTATAAAAATTACAACGATGATATGTCTATTGCAACTTTTAACATAAGAATTAATATTCCCTACGGCATTTTAGATACAACCGACAAAAAAATTAACTCTTTAATCGAAAAGCCTTCTTTTACCTATTATTCCAATGCCGGAATTTATATGTTAAAGAAAGAAACGCTTAAATTTATTCCCGAAAATACACCTTTTGATTCAACCCGGCTGATGGAAAAATTAATTGAAAAAAATAAAAAAGTAAGCCACTTTCCAATAAGAGGATACTGGTTAGATATCGGAAATGCGCAAAATTACGCAAAAGCGCAGGATGACATCCGCTTTATCAAATTCTAAGCAATTTTTTTATAATTATAATAAATCCGGCTTAAAAATCTCTTCTCATCGGAATTTAAGGGGTTGTATCTTTAGTAACAATCGCCTCTGCGCCGATTATAGCACCGTCTGCAACTTTCACTCCGCCAAGCACAATTGCCCTAAAACCTATCCAAACATCATTTCCGATTATAACGGATTTTCATA
>CANQAW010000009.1 GCA_947589525.1 Candidatus Gastranaerophilales bacterium | reverse complement strand
CTTAGCTAAGCTAGCGTAGTATCTGTCATTTTGGGCTTGCTTATAGTTTTTATTATTAATTTGATTTTGTAAAAGAGGGCTTATATATGTCATTAGCAAACCTCGAATTCTTTTTTAGTATCAACTTTAGATTTCATTGTATTGGGATTTGTTTTAAAAGCAATCGTCGGTATCAGCCAAGTTAAAAGTGTCGAAACGGCGCTTAAAATCAGAAGGGCTTTTCCGCCGTATTTTGTAAAGACATTTCTTTCCGTTCCCTTCCATAATTGCGGGAAGGATTGAATAAATGCCTTATATATTCCTGTCAAATTTCCGATTAAATTATTAAATTTAAAAGATTTTCCTATAAACAGTTTACTGAATTTTAAATCTTTAAAACTGTTTTGTGCTCCAAGCGCAACACCTAAAGCGGCGGTAATATATTTAGAAACATTTTCCATTGCGGTTGTTCTTGCTTTTAATGCTCTGATTTTAGGACTCATGTTGGGGTCGTTAAGAGGAAATTTAAAACCTGCCTTTTTGGCAATTTTATCTCTGTACCAAAAGACATTATCGTGATTTAATTCGGAATCTTTATCCAATAAATCTATTCTGTAAAATGCAACGGAATCAAAAACTCCGGGGTATTGGGTTCTTACAAGTCCTTTTTCCTGTCCGGGTTCGGGAAGTTCATTTACTTTATTTAAATAAAGCATGTCTAAATTAACGCCCGTGGAAGCGTGTATTAAAGTATGCGCAAGTTTTTTTGAAGCCCATTTGCCGAGACCGTAAAGTAAAATTCCTGCGCCCATTTTGTTGGCAACCGCATTTGCACTGCACTTATCGGGAGAAGTAAAAAATCCGTTTGCACCCTTATAAAGACCGTACATCATTACGCTTCCTATTAAATAAGGAACCATGCCTAATGATAAATACTCATAGAAGTCGGAATTTTTAGAGCCTTGAAATCCTTTTGGAAAATATGTAAAAATATCATTTGAAAGTCTGTGTATGGTTGCTTTTGCGCCGGACAGGACATTTTGCTTATGGATATGAGTTTCATTTTGATAAAAATTTTCTTTTTTTTCTTCTTTAGAAACATAATATCCGTTCTTAGGAATATTATCGATGCTAAAATTATTAACTTGTTGCATTTTTACCCCGAACAACTACACAACTATATAAACGCTGTTGAATTATTTTTTTTGCCTTAACAGAATAATATTCTTTACACTTTTTAACATAAAAATAACCGTAAAATATACACCTAATCAACATTTCGGGCTTTGGCAATATTTTAGTTTTATAGCTCAGCGGAATATGTATCCTATTGCATTTACCTGTATATATTAGATAAAATAATAATATGACACAAGGTATTTTTCAATTTAATAATTCTATTATAAACGAAATTTTTAAATTTGCTACTTCTTCTTTTGACTTACTTTTCTTAAGCGGACAAAAAGGAAGCGCAAAATCCGAAACTATTTCAAAAGCGGTTTGCGAACTTGAAAAAAATAACCTTATTTTTGCGCATTTTTGTTTTAAAAATACTTCAATCGATGACTTTCTTCTTAATTTTTATGACGCATTGAGAAATTTTTCAATGGCTCAAAAAATTTCACTTAAAAAATTTAATACGGATAATTTTCAGGATAAAGTAAGTCATTATTTTAAAACAATAGGCGAAAACTGCATTATAATTGTTGAAAATTTTGAATGCGTTGAAGATAATATTGAAATAATCAATTTTTTATCCCATCTTGCAAGCTATATAAACGTAAAAATTATTATAGTATCTCGAAATAATAAAAAAAACTTATTCAGATTTAAACAAATCAAGGTTCAAAATCTTATTATTGAGCCTGTTTCAAAAGAAAATTTTGAAGCGGGTTTTGATTTATTTTCTCAAGATATCGAACCTCAAATAAAAGAAAAATTTTACGAAATTACTCAAGGGTTAGAGCTTTATTTAAAAATGAGCGCTAAATACTGCGCCGTAACGGAAATAAAGCTTCAGGATTTAGTTGATGAATATGAAAGAAAAAACATAAATTCAAATTTAACTTATGAAGAATTTTTGGTTTCAAAATTTATCTCGTTAACACCGGGGATTTATTTAAACTTATTTAAAACCCTGTCAATTTTAAATCATCCGGTAGATATTAAATTTTTAAAAGAATATGAATTAATAGATGTTGATAAAATTGATTATCTTTCACAAAATTTTTTAATAAGTTTCTTTAAAGATGAAATTTATGTTAAAGATTATTTTAAACAATATGTGGTAAAGAACTTTTCAATTCAGGAGAAAATTACAAGATACGGACAAATAATTGATATCTATGAGCACGAACTTACAAAAAGTCCTAAAGACAGGCTTATAAGACTATCAAGAGAATCAATGAGAAAAGAAATAGAATATTTTCAAAGATTAATTCCCGCAATAAACAAAAAAAACTCTCAATCGATGCCTTATTTGGGAATTGGCGGAAATTGGAAAGACGAAAAAGAGGACAAAAAATCAAAACTTGCTCAAAGATTGGCAAAAATCAGAGAAAGAAAAAATCAACTTACCAAAGAAGATAAAAACAGGCTCATAGAACAACGTCTTAAAGACACAAATCAGGAATCTTTGATTGAAAAAAACAAAGAAAAAAACAGGGATTTTATCACTTCTTTAATTAATTCTTCAAGAGATTTATCCAAAAACTATAAATATCAACAAGCCGTAAAAGAGCTTTTAAGGGCAAAAGAAGTCGATTTTGAGCGTGAATTTGAAATTGAAATATTTATACTTATGGCAAAAAATTATGAACATCTGAACGATTTTAATTTGGCTCAAAAATATTATATTGAAGCGCTGAGATATGCCAAGGAAACAGAAGATTTAAGAGTTTGTAAAATTCAATTTTTCATTGCTTCAACAAATAAAAGTTTGTTTAGAATTGATAAAGCAAAAGCACAATTTAGTCAAATTGCGGCCGCAAACTCAAATCCGCTCTTATACAGAATTAAATCTTATATAGAACTCGGGGAAATTTTAGAAGCAAATTCTTCTCTTGATGAAGCAATTACGGCATATAAAAATGCAATTGAATTATCCGAAGGAAGAAACAAAGAGCTTGCTTGCAAAGCATATTACAGACTTGCCGTTTTATTTGACGAAAATTCCCAAACAAAAGAAGCAATAAGATATTATAAGAAAAACTATCAAACAAGCTCAACAAAATCCGAAAATAAATATTATTCAATTTCTCTTACCAATTTGGCGCAAATTTGTATTGAATTATCAAAATATGAACAGGCAGGCGAATATTTAAAATTAGCACTCCAATTTGACAGTGAAAATGAAGATTGGGAAAATATGTATTTTTCTCAAAAAGAGCTTGCTAAGCTATATTCCAATATTGATAAAATAACTTCAACAAACTATTATAAACAGGCTCTTTTAAGCGCACAAAAATTAAACGATAAATTTAAAGAAGCGCTTGTTTATTTTGAAATTGCAGAGTTTTATTATGATAAACAGGATGATAAAAATGCTTTAATTAACTTTTTAAATGCCAAAAAAGCGCTTAAAAATAATCCTAAAGATGAAAACGTGCAGAGAATTAATTCAAGAATACAAGATATAAAAATCAGATTGGACGCAACGGCTTTTGATTTAATTATAGAAAATTATGAAAGACAGTAATAAAAAAATATTATTAAAAGAATTTAATTTAAAGATAGATAATAAAACAGCGGAAAAACTTGATTTATGGAAAGATTTTTTTCTTAAATATAATTCATCCACAAATTTAATGAGCAAAAATGACAGCGAACTGCTTTTTGAAAAGCATGTTTTTGATTGCCTTGCAATATATAAATGGGATAAATTCAGTAAAATTAAATCCCTGCTTGACGTCGGAACGGGAGGCGGATTTCCTTCCGTTATTTTAGCTGTCGTTAATCCCGAATTAAAAGTTATAGCAAATGATTCAAGGATTAAAAAAATTAATTTTATAAAGGAAATAAAAGACAAATTAAATCTAAAAAATTTGGAAATTTCATATTCGAGAATTGAAGAAGAACAAAATTTTGAAGTTGATTTAATTACATCCAGAGCAGTCGGAAGAATGATTGATGTATGGGAATTATCCAAAAAGCATTTAAAACAAGGGGGTTATTTTATAATTTATAAAGCAAAAAAAGCTGAAGAAGAAATAGAAGAATTTAAAAAAAAGTATAAGAATTTTAATTTTGAAATAATAAAATATAATCTTCCTTTAAAAGAAATTTATGAAAGAAATTTGATAATTTTACATTAAAAAACTGCCCCATAAGGGCAGAAAGTCGGGTATAAGCCGAGTTCTGTAATAAGATAATTATCTGTCTGATGCGTTTTTTTATGCAAGTTTATTTCTAAACGGAAATAGCACCTTCTTGCAAATTCAAACTTGCAGTCATTCGGGGTTTTCCATGCCCCCTTTGTCACCATCGGGGCGGTGGGCTTTTACTCCGCCGTTGCACTTTTGCTGTGTTAACCTTTTGTTCCTGCAGAGTTTGCTGAACGCAAACTCTTAGGCCGCCATCATGCGGTTTTGCAAATCGTCTTGCGCAACACAAGCCGTTTGCTTCACCTTGGCTTGCACATTCCGCCTGACAAATCAAAGATTTGAAACGGCGGTTATCTAAGGTCTGCGGGCTATCCGGCAAGGCTCAACGCCTTCCCGTGCGCCCTGCGCACAGTAACTTACTTTTCTGTGGCACTTTCCTCATCCTCGCGGATACTTGGATTTCCCAAGCAAATTGCTATTTTGACTGCCCGGACTTTCCTCACACCCCTCGCCTGCGTTCGCTAAGTTCGCGGGGGCGAGCTAAGCTCACTTGACTTGGGTAAGGCTTCTCAAACGTCAAAAGCTCTCGCTTTCGCCGTTTTTGTCACACACCTGTGCCCTCGCCTGCGTTCGCTAAGTTCGCATTTGCGAACCTAAGCTCACTTGGCTCGGGTGCGCAATTATCAGCCGACTTTTTTCAATTTACGATTTTTACTTAATTTTAATATAAAAAAATAAATTTTAAATACGCAAAATTAAAAGACGGGTCAACTCCCGTCTTTTAATAAATTTAGCAATGTTGATTAAACAAGTCCCAAAACTTTTTTGTACCAAGAGAAAGTTTCTAATTCTAAACCGTTAAATGTTGTTTTAAGACATTGTTTTTTTAAATAGTGTTGAAATTCATCATTGAATTTTGTTTTGAAAGAAGAATCTACTTCTTTTTGTTGAGTGGCAAGAGACATGATACAACCTCCTTATTTTAATTTTAACAACCTAACATTTTAATCTATTATAGCACAAAAATTAAAAATTCAAAGTTTTGTAACAAAAAATAGCACAATGGTAGTACGAATAAAGACTATGTCTATATTCTACGCTTGTAATATATTGTAATATTTCTTAATATTTTAATTAAATCTGGTGTGCCATTCTCTCCAAATAAATTCCGTAGCCGTTTTGTTTGTATTTTTTGGATATTTCTAACAGTTTTTCTTTGGAAATATAACCCATACGGCATGCTACTTCTTCAATTGAAGCTATTTTCATGCCTGTGTTAATTTCCATGGATTGAATAAAGTTTCCCGCTTGCAGTAAGCTTTCAAAAGTTCCCGTGTCGAGCCAAGCAAAGCCCCTTCCTAAAATTTCAACGGTTAATTTATTTTTTTCAAGGTAAATTTTATTTAAATCCGTAATTTCAAGCTCTCCTCTTGCTGAAGGTTTAAGAGTTTTTGCATATTTTACTACATCTTTATCGTAAAAATAAAGTCCCGTTACGGCATAGTTTGATTTTGGTTTTTGCGGTTTTTCTTCAATTGAAATTGCTTTATTGTTTTTATCAAATTCAACTACTCCAAATCTTTCGGGGTCTTGAACCTGATAACCGAAAACGGTAGCTCCTTGGGTTCTTTTTGAAACTTCTTTTAACATTGAAGAAAATCCGAAACCATGAAAAATATTATCTCCCAAAATAAGTGCGCAGGGTTCATTATTAATAAAATTTTCACCGATTATAAAACTTTCGGCTATTCCTTTGGGAATTTCCTGAACGGCATAAGAAAATTTAACCCCGATTTGAGAACCGTCTTTTAAAACTTTTTTAAAATTATCAATATCGTATGGGTTTGTAATAATTAAAATATCCCTAATCCCCGCTAATAAAAGTGTGGTAATCGGATAATAAATCATAGGTTTATCGTAAACGGGAAGCAATATTTTGGATATGGGCAGACTGGCGGGATATAGTCTGGAGCCTGCACCTGCCGCAAGAATTATACCTTTCATTGTATTTCCTTTAAACTGTTATATTTATTTTATAATAGCTTCTTGTTACTTAGTCAGTTTTTTAACAATACTTAATAAACTATTTTTTGTATTATTGTCTAAATTTCTTATATATTCAAATAATTCAATATCCAAAGATGTTTTTTTGTTTTCTTTAAATTTTAAAAAACCTAAAAGTTCGTTCGGCTCAATGTTTAAAATTTCAACTATTGCGCATAAAGTTTCAAAAGAAGGGAAATTTTTTCCGTTTTCAATGTTGCTTAAATTGCTTTGATTTATATTAATCCGCGCGCTTAGCTCTTCTTGGGTTAACTTGTTACTGTCTCTGGCGTTTTTTATAATTAAACCGATTATATTTTTGATTTCATTTTTGGTCATTAATCAATTCTATTATTTTCAAAAATATAAGTTAATTGTCTTATCGCATAATTTGCGCAAATTATTTTTTTCAGGTATATTATATAAATATATTTATACACACGCAATTTATTGGAAATAAGCAGCATACTAAAAAGACTACAATATTTGTAGTCTTTTCTTTATAATTTTAGTTTTTATTTTGCTTCTTTTTTGGCTTCTTCTTGGGTATTGGGTTTATTTTTGGAAGAAATCTTTTCTCTTACTTCTTTTTCAATAACAGCTAAAATATCGGGGTTTTGTTCTAAAAATTCTTTAGCTTTTTCTCTGCCTTGACCTAATTTTTCATCGTTATAACTAAACCAAGCGCCCGCTTTTTTAATAATATCAAAATTAACTGCAACATCGATAATATTACCTAAAGCACAGATGCCTTTTCCGTAAATAATATCAAATTCGGCTACTTTAAAAGGAGGTGCTACTTTATTTTTAGCTACTTTTACTCTGACTCTGTTTCCTATATCTTCATTATCTTTATTTTTAACGGAATCTATTCTTCTTATATCCAAACGAACGGAAGCGTAATATTTAAGAGCTTGTCCGCCTGTTGTTGTTTCGGGGTTGCCAAACATTATACCGATTTTTTGTCTTAATTGGTTGATAAAAATAACGGTTGTGTTTGTTTTTCCGACAACTGCGGTTAATTTTCTTAATGCTTTTGACATTAAACGGGCTTGAAGTCCCATTTGCTGGTCTTCCATTGCTTTTTCAATTTCGGCTTTCGGAACTAAAGCCGCAACGGAATCTATAACAATTACATCTATCGCACCCGAGCGTACTAATTCTTCCGTTATTTCAAGAGCTTGCTCGCCTGTATCGGGTTGAGAAATTAACAATTGGTCAATATCAACTCCGACATTTTTGGCATATTCAGGATCAAGTGCGTGTTCTGCGTCAATATAAGCTCCTATTCCTCCTCTTTTTTGACAATTTGCAACAATGTGCTGCGCAAGGGTTGTTTTACCTGAAGATTCAGGGCCGTATATTTCTATTATTCTTCCTCTGGGAACTCCGCCTATACCTAAAGCAAGGTCAAGCGCCAGAGCACCTGTCGGAATACATTCGCAATCTACGCTTGTTTTATCCCCAAGACGCATTATCGAACCTTTTCCGAAATCTTTTTCTATTTTATCAAGCGCCATTTTAAGCGCTTTATTTTTACCCTCTTGAATGGCTTTTTCATCTACTTCTGCTGTGGCTGTTGGACACATAAAATCCTCTCTTCCTTAATTTTAATTTATATTATATAATAAATTTTATGAAAACTCTAAAACTTAACAATTTTGAAATAGGAAAAGACAAACTTACAATTTTTGCAGGTCCTTGCGCAATGGAATCGGAAGAAATTTGCTTTGAAACGGCTTCCAAATTAAAAGAAATTACTAAAAAATTAGATATTAATTTTATTTTTAAAACTTCTTTTGATAAGGCTAATCGTTCTTCTTTAAAATCCTATCGGGGGCTTGGAATTGATAAAGGTTTAAAAATTTTATCAAAAATCAAAGAAGAATTAAATGTTCCGATTGTAACGGATATCCATGAAACACCTCAGGCGCAGATTGTAAAAGATGTGGCGGATGTCATTCAAATTCCGGCTTTTTTATGCAGACAAACCGACCTTTTAGTTGCCGCGGCAAAGACAAATAAAATTGTAAATATTAAAAAAGGGCAGTTTTTATCCCCTTATCAAATTAAATCAATTGCGCAAAAAGTCATTGATTCGGGTAATGACAAAGTTTTAATTACGGAAAGAGGGACAAGCTTCGGATATAACAACTTAATTGTTGATATGAGATGTATTCAAATAATACAGGAAGAGCTTGGATATCCTTTGGTGTTTGATGCAACCCACAGCGTTCAAATCCCCGGTGGAAACGGAAATTCTTCCTCGGGAGAAAGAAAATTTGTTTCCTTGCTTGCAAGAAGTGCCGTTGCCGCAGGCGCAAAGTGTTTATTTTTTGAAGTACATCCAAAACCCGACTGCGCTCTTTGCGACGGAGAAAACATGCTTTGTTTGGATAGCTGTGAAGAAATTTTTTCTACCTGTAATAAAATCTTTAAATTAATAGCAAAATCGCAGTAATAACCAAACTATTCGGCGCTCAGCACTTTATGTTGTTCAATTAAAACCATTAAAACAGAAACATCTGCGGGTTTTACTCCGCCTATTCGAAGCGCCGCACCTAAAGTTTTGGGGCGGATTTTGATTAATTTTTCTTTTGATTCGGTTGAAATTTGTTTAATTTCTTCATAGTTAATATTGTCGGGAATTTTTATATTTTCCATTTTTTCCTGTTTGTTAATTTGTTCAATCTGGCGGTTAATATATCCTTCATATTTAATTAAAATTTCCGATTGCTCTTCAATATCACGTATAAGATATTTGTCATCATGATTAATTTCAGAGTTATAACCCAGTTCTTTTAAAATTTTATAGTTAACATTAGGTCTTTTTAATAAATTAAGCGCATTAATCCCGACTTCTAAAGGTTCTTGATATTTTGATAAAATTTCTCTAAATTCGCTGTTCGGGGGGATTTTAAATTCTTTTAATTTTTCAAATTGTTTTTTTATTTCTTCTTCTTTTAATCTTTTTCTTAAAATATCTTCTTCTTTAACTAATCCTATATCATATCCTAATTCCGATAATCTTAAATCGGCGTTATCCTGCCTTAAAATAAGGCGGTATTCGCTTCTTGAAGTAAGCATTCTGTAGGGTTCATCTATATCTTTAGTAATTAAATCATCAATCAGCGTTCCGATATAAGAATTAGAGCGGTTTAAATTGATATAGGGTTTATTTTGAAGATAGTTAAAACAATTTATTCCCGCAACAAGCCCTTGTGCGCCTGCTTCTTCGTAGCCTGAAGTTCCGTTTATCTGACCCGCTAAAAATAAACCTTTGATTTTTTTAGTCATAAGACCGTTATCTAATTCAAGAGCGTTAACGCAATCATATTCAACAGCGTAAGCGGGTTTTATAATTGAAGCGTTTTCAAGCCCCGATAGAGAATGTATCATATCAAACTGCGCTTCAATGGGTAAACTTGTTGAAAAGCCTTGAATATAGGTTTCATAAGTATCTTTTCCTTCGGGTTCTATAAAAATATGATGTGAAGGATTATGAGCAAAGCGGACAACTTTATCTTCAATACTGGGGCAGTATCTCGGGCCTTTTCCTTTAATTAAACCGCCGTATAAAGGAGAAAATTGAAGATTTTCTTTAATTATTTTATGAGTTAACTCGTTTGTTTTGGTTAAATAACAGGGATATTGAGGACGAATGGGTCTGTCTTTTTTAAAAGAAAAAAATCGAGGCATGTTATCAACTACAGGGTCGCCTGCGTGCACTTCAAGTTTTGAATAATCAATTGTTCTGCCATCTACACGGGCGGGAGTTCCCGTTTTAAATTTTCTAAGTTCAAAACCGAGTTTTTTTAAACTGTCAGATAGCCCTACAGCGCTTCTCTCGCCCAGTCTTCCGGCGGGAAACGACTTTAACCCGATAAAAATTCTGCCACTTAAGCTTGTTCCCGTTGTTAAAATGACGCAAGGAGAATAATATTTAATTCCCAGTTCATCTACAACACCTGTAATAACGTTATTTTCCGTCATTAATTCAACAATTTGAATTTGTTTTAAGGTTATATTTTGTTCTTTTTCAATATAATGACGGGCAAGATATTTATATTCTTTTTTATCCGATTGCGCCCGAAGTGCGTGAACTGCAGGTCCTTTTGATAAATTAAGAGTCTTTAATTGAAGATAGGTAGAATCGGAAAGCTCTGCCATAACCCCGCCTAAAGCGTCAATTTCTCGAACCAAATTGGATTTTGCAGGGCCTCCTATGGCAGGGTTACAAGGCATTAGAGAAATATTTTCAATATTTAAGGTTGCAAGCAGAACTTTTAAACCAAGTCTTGAAGCACAAACCGATGCTTCAACGCCTGCGTGGCCTGCACCGACTACAATACAATCAAATTTATTTTGTTTAGTTTGGGGCATAATTTAAAACAGTTTATAAAATAACTGCTCCTGTTTTTTCAATGGGTAAATTCATAAAATTAGCTTTAACGTTAAAATAATTCCAAGAATTTGTAACGATTTCTTTTATTTCACTAACGCCAATTCCGTTATATATAACTAAAATCGATGGGCCTGCTCCGCATAAAACGGTTCCTATAACGCCGTTTACATGTTTTAGATTATTTGTTATTTCGCTAAAACCTGATACGAGTTTTTCTCTGTAGGGTTGATGAAGTTTATCTTTAAGAGCAAATTTTAAAAGCTCTTCATCTTTTTTATACAGCGCATCAACAAACATAGCGCTTCTTTTTAAGTTATAAATAGCGGAAGACATAGGAACTTCTTTAGGTAAAACGGAGCGTGAAACTTCGGTATTTAATTCAAAATCGGGAATACAAACCATTAATTTCCAATCGTCATTCCAAGGAAGCGAACGGCAGATAACAGAGCCGTCTTCTTCCCAAGAGGACATTACAACTCCGCCTTTAAAAGCAGGCGCAATATTGTCCGGATGTCCTTCTATTTCCGTTGCAATCGACAAAAGAACTTTTTCATCCGTTACTCTGCCCAAAAGCTCGTTTGCGGCAATTAAACCTCCGACAATAACCGAAGCGGAAGAACCTAAACCTCTTGAAATCGGGATTTGAGTTTTAATTGTTATTTTAAGTTCATTCGGAATTTGACCTATAAAATTATATAAAAGTTCAATTGCTTTATATACAATATTGTTTTTATCGGTCGGGACATTTATAAGATTGCCGTCATCATTATTTTTTTCATTAATTATATTGATTTCTATCCCCGTGCCGGGAAGCACCGTTTCTTCAACCGTTACTATATTATATAACGGAAGTGCAAGCCCAAAACTGTCAAATCCGGGGCCAAGGTTTGCTATTGTTGCCGGAACTTTTACGCTTACTTTCATGTTATTGAACCTTTACGGGCATTATTAAACAAATATAATTTGAATTTTCTTCTTGCGGTTTAAAAATAGTTGCGGCAAGCACATCCGATATTTCAATTTCAATATTTTTTGAATCCATGTTTTTAAGACCGTCAAGAACATATTTATAATTAAATGCCGTTAACATATCATCACAATTACAATCTATATCTATATAATCCCTTGATTTACCGCCGTCGGGAGTATCTGACATAATTTCCAGCTGTCCTTGGGTAAAATTAAAACGAACAACATTGGTTCTGTCATTAACCATTACGGAAACTCTTTCAATGGAATTAATTAATTCCACCCTGTCCGCAACAATTTTATTATCGGCGCTTTGAGGAATTAATTGCTGATATTTAGGATATACCCCGTCAACTAATTTTGATTGAAAAGTTAAATTTTCAAATTCAAATATAATTTTATTCTTTGAAACTTTTAAAGTAATATTTTCATCCTCAACTAAAGAAGATATTCTTTGAACTTCTTGTAAAGTCTTGGCGGGAACTATAAAACAAGTATTTTCGCTCAGAGAATTTAACATCTCTTTTTGAACTCTTGCAAGTCTGTTTCCGTCCGTTGCCGCAAGTTCTAAAATATTATTTTGAACGGTAAAACACACACCCGTTAAAACGGTTTGAGTTTCTTGAACGGACACTGCAAATATAACTTGTTTTATTGCTTTTGAAAATTCGTTTTTGTTTAATTTAATTATTTGATATTCGCTGTCCGACTGCTCTTGAGTTGTTTTGGGAAATTCTTGAGGATTTAGAGTAATTAAATCAAATTCGGTTTTACCGTTTTTAATTTTAATATTATTAAAATCTTCCTGAGTTTTTAAAGTTATTTCGCTTAAGGATAATTTTGAAACAATTTCGGATATTTTCTTGGCACTTATAGTTACTGCGCCTTCGCTTAAAACCTGCGCCGAAATTTTATAATTAATTGCAAGATTTAAATCAGTTGCGCAAAATCTTATACTGTCGTTTGAAACAGTTTCAATTAAGATATTTGATAAAATCGGCTGAATTGATTTTTGAGAAGTAACCTTTTCAACAATTTTTATCCCGTTTGAAAAATCTTCTTTATTTAAGCTTATTTCCACTTGAAATATCTCCCATCCTGTAAAATACAGTATTTTATTCTAAAATTATAGTATAAAAACAAAAAATCAACACTTTTTGAAAAATTCGAAAGTTCATTTATATATTATATAAAATATAAATAATACAAATTAATAGTCATAATAAAAACAAAATATTTGTGCAAAACTTTTTAAAATCCTTTATTTATAAGTCTTTTGGCTGATTATTAATTGTTTAAAACCGGTTTAATTTTTGCACATTTTTTCAACAGCCTTAATTTATTGTTTTTGAAACTGTTAAACAGAAAATATTTTTAATTCCCGCCTCTTTTAATTTATCCGTAATTTCCGCAATCGTTGCGCCCGAAGTTATAATATCGTCTATTAATAAAATATTTTTATCTTTATATTTTTCAACCAGTTTTTTATTTACTTTGAAACTGTCTTTAATATTTTTAAATCTGTTTTTTGCCTTATATTGCGCAGGTGTGTATTTTATTTTTTTAATTAAATTTCTCTCAAGACTGTATCCGCTTAAGTTTGAAAATTGTTTTGCAATTAAATACAAATGTTCATAGCCTCTACATGCGGATTTTAAAAAATAAGAAGGCGGAAAAACTATAACAAAATTATGATTTTTAATATCAAGCTTCAGGAAGTAATTATATAAAAGTCTTGAAAGTATTATCGAAGCTGATTTTTTATGTTTAAATTTTAATAAACAAATTAATTTTTTAATTATATCTTTATAAATAAAAGCGCTGTATATTTCAACATCATTATAAATCTTATGTGGAAAAGTGTTTAAATATTCTATGGTTTTTGCACAATTTTTGCACAAATATTCATCAGTTTTTGAACAAGAGCAAATTAAGCATTTTTTGTTATAAATTAAATCCAAAAACTTTTCAAAAGATGAAACCAAAACATTTTTAACAGAAAACATAACTACATTATAATGCTTTTGATTAATTATTAAATTTTGTTAAAAAAAATTTACTAAAATGTACATTTTTCCTCTTGTAGTTTTTTTTAATATAGTGTATATTATTTTTTGCGTACATAATTAAAAATATAAGGGGGACTATGAATTGGAAATAATCACACCCGCTACGAATTCAAGCAACATACCTGAAGTTAAAGAACAATACTTAGGAAGACACATACTGGCAGAGTTTTTTGAATGTGACTCCGGCATTTTAAATAATCCTGCTTTGGTTGAAAAATACATGTTGCAAGCAGCTCTGGAATGCGGTGCTACGGTTGTTAATAAATGTTTCCACTTATTTGCACCTCACGGAGTATCGGGAGTTGTTATTATTTCCGAAAGTCATTTAGCTATCCATACATGGCCCGAATACGCATATTGTGCGGTTGATTTATTTACATGCGGAGAGCAATGCGACCCTAAAATTTCTTATGAATATTTAAAAGAAAAATTTGCTTCAAAAGATGCAAGATATTCGCAGTTAAACCGCGGTTTAATGGATTTTGCAAAAATTAACGTTGAACATTCTTCTTTTAAAATAGCCGAAGAATTTTAATTTTATTATTTTTTAAATGCAGGTTTTTTGATATTATAAAAATATGAATAAATTTGCTATTGTTAATTTACAACGGGAAATGATTGATGACATCATCAAAATCGAAGAATTGTGCTATGGTGCTCATCATTGGTCTTATGAGGCTTTTTTATCCGAAATTAATAACAAAATTTCTACTTATTACTGCGTTTTAAATGAAGCAAAAAAATGTATAGGCTACATCGGTTTTTGGAAAATTATAAACGAAGCTCATATAACAAATTTATCCGTTCATCCCGATTACCAAAATCAAAAATTTGCGACCAAACTTCTTTTAAAAATGATTGAAACTTGCTATAGTGAAAAAATAAAATTTATTACTTTAGAAGTCAGAGTAACAAACAAAAAAGCAATTCATCTGTATGAAAAATTCGGCTTTAAATCCTTGGGATTAAGAAGAAAATATTATCAGGACAATAACGAGGATGCTTTAATTATGTGGAGTGAAAATATTTTTGATAAAAAATATAAAGATTTATATAAAAAATTTAATAACGAGTTGGAGAAATTGGAACAATGATTTCTGTTTTCAAAAATAAAAGATACAAAGATATTTTTGAACAATATATATACAAAGAACAAAAAACCCCTTTAACAATAGGCACAATCGTTGTCTGCGGATTTTGTTTTTTACTTTTAATTATTGCAACTTTTTCGGAATGTTCTATTTCAATTCCGCATTTAAATTTTCATGACGGAATAGAGCTTACTTTTAATAAAATAAATTATTCTCCGAGAATTCCCGTTATGATATTTATAATTTATCTTTTGGGAAGAAACTAT
Source organism: Candidatus Gastranaerophilales bacterium (assembly GCA_947589525.1). GTDB lineage: Bacteria > Cyanobacteriota > Vampirovibrionia > Gastranaerophilales > Gastranaerophilaceae > RUG14156. The sequence continues at coordinate 6,526 of CANQAW010000009.1, read as the reverse complement.
TCTCTGCTTGTATTTTTATTATATTTAATTATAGGCTTTTTTGTTTGGCCCATATTTGTTTTCGGGGGAGGAATATCCTATATACAAAATTATCTTTTCGGATATTTTCTGGGCTTTATTTTTGCAATATTTATTTCAGGCAACATTTTAAATAAATCGCAAAACGCTAAATCAAAACTTTTAGCCGGTTTATTCGGAGTTTTATCCATACACTTTTGCGGATTGATATATTGTATTATTCTTGCTTTATTCGGAGTAATTAAATTCAGCATAATAATTCCCATAATACTTACAATAAGTGCGGGTAAAATTATTTACGATTTGTTTTTTTCAATCGGGGTTTTATTTATAGGTCCTTATATTAAAAATATTTTTTGGATTTGCATGAAGCCGAAACCTGATAAAAAGAAGCTTAAAAACGAAAAATTTAAAAATAAATTTAATTATCAAAATGAAAATTAAAATAAATTTGCATAAGAAGTTATATAGTTTGTTATAACATTAATCAAAGCAGGCAGAATAACAATCAAGATAAATGCTCCCATAACAGGTTTGAAAAGAAAGCTTAGCGAGAAAACATTAACTTGAGGAGCTGTTTTGGAAATTATTCCGAGAATTATATCCTGTCCGAGAGTTGCAAGAAGAATGGGAGAAGCTATATGCAGACCCATAAAAAGAATATTTCCCGTTAAATTACTTAAATATGAAACATTTATTATTTTTTCAAAATGAAAACTTGTGCCGTAAATCGGATATAAACTGAAGCTTTTTATAAAAGCATTAAACAGCCAATAAATTCCTCCCGAATATATAAAAATTAACATTGCCAAAACGGAAAAATAATTTGCCATGATACTGACCTGACTTTTTGTGGAAGGGTCCATAATCATAGCTGAGGATAATCCCATTTGAGTGTTAATCATATCCCCGCCCGTTAAAACGGCAGCCAAAATACAATTTGCGACAAAACCTATTATTGCGCCAAAGAAAAAGTTTAAAAACAAACAAAGGAAAATCGGACAATTATCAGGTATCGGGGAAGGTTTTAAAATCCCGATTAAGATTATAGTGGTAATTATCGCAAAAGAAATTCTGACCATAGACGGTATTTCGCTTTTGGAAAAAACGGGAGCAAGACGAAAAAGCCCTGCCAATCTGGCAAAAATCATTATTCCTGCCCCGAAAACATTGTTAATTTCGGGAAATAAAATACTGAATTGTTTTAAAAGTTCATCCAAAATTAACCTCTAATTTCCTTGTATTTTTAATTTTTCTATAAAATTAGGTTCGTTTAACGGTGTTTGTTTTGCAGGGACATAAATTTTATGTTTTGTTGCTTTTTTATCCCAAGGAATATTTCCTTTATTTTTCAATGCGGAATTCATTGAAGAATTTGAATTAATTTTATCTTGCATTTCCGCCGAGAAAGGGTGAGTGTGTTTAAAATAATCATTCGGAAGAACAAAAGAGTCGTTTTTCGGCGTAACCTGAAAAGCAAGATTGACTCCTTCATAAACATAATTTGTTAAAACTTTGAGAAAATATCCGCCCAATATAACTATGCTTAAAAAAACAAGACAAATTTTCGGCGCAGCCGCAATTGTTTGTTCTTGAACCTGCGTAACCGCCTGCAAAATCCCCACAACAAGTCCGACAGCTGCCGCCACCAACACGCAGGGCATTGAAATGGAAAGCATTACCATAAATCCTTTTGCAAGATATTCTACAAGTAATTCCATCAGTTAAAACTCTCCACTATTCCTTTTACAATTAAACTCCAACCGTCAACGGCAATAAATATCAGCAATTTAAAAGGCGTTGAAACAATTTGAGGAGATAACATAAACATTCCGAGTGCTAAAAGAATGTTAGCTACAATTAAATCCAAAACTATAAAAGGAACATATATTATAAAACCTATTTCAAAAGCTGTTTTAAGTTCGGAAACAATATATGCGGGTGCTACTTCCCACAAAGTTAAATCTTCGGGAGAACTTGGAATTTTTCCCTTTGTTTTTTCCACAAAAAACGCAAGGTCTGATTGGCGGGTTTGTTTTAACATATATTCTTTTAAAGGTTTTGAACTTTCATTTAACGCTTCTATCATGTTTTGATTTTTTGAATAAGGCACTTGATATGCTTTATACATATCATCAAAAACAGGACTCATGGTGTAAAAAGTTAAAATCAAAGATAAACCGATTAAAGTAATTGCGGGAGGAACGGAGTTTGTTCCCATAGCTGTTTTTAACATTGAAAAAACAATAGTAAATCTTAAAAAAGGAGTCATGGAAACAAAAATAAAAGGCAACAGCGAAAAAGTCGCCATTACTACAAGCAGTTGTATTACGGGATTTATATCTTTTAAAATACTATCCATGTTAATTTGCCTTTTGTTCGCTTAATTCTTTTAAAAGCTGTTTAACTAATTTTTGCTTATCCATTTTTTTTACTTGAGACAGAAGCTTTTCATTTTCGTCTTTTTCGTATAATTCTTTAAATAATTTTGTTTTTTGCTCATTTATTTTTTGAATTTCATTGCGTGCTTGAAGTTCGCTTTGAGCTTGTATTACATTTTCAAATTTATCTTTTGCCTGAGAGGGAGCGCTTTGCATATCAAGTTTTGCTAAAAATGTTGTATGTTCAAACCCCGAAGCAATTAAAAATTTTTCATTTTTAACTTTTACTATCATTAAAAGTTTTTTATTTCCGACAGGTACGCTGTCCAATATTTCAATTAATCCTTTGCTTCCTATTGCCTGAGCGGGAACCATTTTTTTGTATACTATAAAACCAACCAGCAATAATCCTATCATTGCGGCTGTATAAAATATGAATGCTCCTATATATGTAATCATTGTTTTTCCTTTTTATTTTTCAAAATCCGAATAATCAAATTCTTCATCCTGCCCTTGCGCCTGCGCTTTAGCCTGCGGTTGAGCTTTTGGTTTTGCTTCCGTTTTAACCTGAGGATGCGCCTGCGCTTTAGCCTGCGGTTGAGGCTGAGGTTTTGGTTTTACCTGTTGTTTATGTTCAACATTTGAACTTATAACTTCGCTTAACCTTACGGCATATTTATCATTTATAATTATAAGCTCGCCCTTTGCAACTTTTTTATCTTCGACAAACAGCGAAATTTCATTTTCAAATATTGAACCCAAGTCTATAATTTGTCCTTGTGTAATTTGTTTTAATTCTCCGATGGACATTTTTACTTTTGTAAATTCCGCATTTATTTCAACTTGAATGTCATCCCATAAATTTTTATCCATTATTACCTCATTATTGGTTTTATCATCAATATTTTCGCTTTCTTTGTTTTCAATATCCAGAATTAAAGAAAGATTAGGTTTAATTTTAAAACTTTTTTCAAAATCGCCTGATATCAAAATCGCACTCTTGGCGTCGCTTTCTTCCAATACAACAATATCTCCCGCTTCAAGAGTTTTAAGCTCGCTTAAAGTAATTTTTGAAGTTCCCATTTTAACTTTAACAAAAATAGATTGAGAAATAAAATCTTCATCAACAAAAGAATTTACATGTTTAAATTCTTTTAAATCTATTCTGTCTAAAGGAATTGTTACAAGAAGATTAGAGTTTATCGAATTTTTTGTAGCCACATAAAACAAAAAGTTAATATTTTTTTCGCTTTTTTCGCTTAATTTAACGGTATTTACTGGAATTAAAATATCTTTTATTTTTTTGTATAAGAATTCACAAAAATTATTTAAAATTTTAACTTCCAGCTTGCTCATTCCCGAAAGTTTATAATTTCCGCTTCTTGTATCCGTTATATTATCTTCAAGTACAATTTCAAAAAAGTTTTCAACAAAATTATTATCAAGCCTGATAATTACGGGTTTATGATTTTCAATTTTTATCTGACTTGAAAAAAAATCTGTTCCCAAAACCAGTTTTTCTTCTCTTAATTCACGAAAGTTATTTATGGCGCGAAGTTTTATTTTAACATCCTGCTCCCAAAATTTTTCAATACCTTCCTGTATAACTTTGCTTATTGAAGTTATAAAAGGTGAAAAATTGTTATTTTGAAAAATATCTGCTTTTAGAGACACTGAAAACTACCTGTTTTAAGCTATAAATCCCCACAATTATTATATAATTTTATATTTTGCTAAGGCAATTTATTAAAAAAAATTAAAATTAGAACTAAAAAATTATTTTTCTTAATATTTTGTTACATATTTTTTGTCATTATGTTAGAATTAAAAAATGGAACAAAGTTATTTGCCATTGTTTAGAAAATATCGACCGCAGTCATTTCAGGATATTGTCGGTCAACCGAGCCTTGTTAAAGCCTTGACAAATGCAATTGAGCTGAACAGAATTGCGAATGCTTATTTATTTTGCGGACCTCGCGGAACGGGAAAAACTTCAAGCGCCAGAATATTTGCAAAATCTCTTAACTGCGAGCATGGCCCGACCGTTAACCCTTGCCAAAAGTGCGCAAGTTGTGTGGATATAACAAATGCTTCGGGTCTTGATGTTATCGAAATTGATGCTGCTTCAAACCGCGGAATACAGGATGCAAAAGAGCTTATAGCTCAAGCACGGTATGCGCCCATAAGCGGTAAATATAAAATTTTTATTATAGATGAAGTTCACATGCTTTCAACCGATGCTTTTAATGCATTATTAAAAACATTTGAAGAACCGCCGAAAAACGTTATTTTTATTCTGGCAACCACAGAACCTCATAAAGTCTTGGAAACCATTGTTTCCAGATGTCAAAGATTTGATTTAAGAAGAATAACAACAAGCGATATTGTTAAGAGATTAAGAGAAATATCCGATAAAGAAAATATAAAAATAACGGATGATGCTTTATTTACCATAGCAAAAAATGTTTCGGGAGGATTGAGAGATTCTCTTGCTCTTCTTGATCAGGTAAGCATTTTGGGAATTAAGGAAGAAATAAGCAAAGACCTGATAGAAGAATTGCTTGGCAAAATAAACACGGATACTTTATGCAAACTTTTGCAAAATATTTTAAATCAAAATATTGAAGAAACTCTTTTACTGGTGGAAAAAATATATTCCAAAGGAAACGAGCCCGCAAATTTAACGGAAAACTTTATCGATTTTTTGAAAAATACGGTTTTGGTGCTTAATTCAAAAGACCCGCAAAATATCAAAGATTTTACGGTTTTAATACAGGAAGATATCGAGAAAATTCAATCTTTAAATTTAGATAAAGAAAAAGTGCTTGAAATTTTAAATATTATGATTGAATATTATAAAGAAATTAAAACTTCGACCAATCCTTATTTATGGTTTGAACTTGCCTGCATATTCAGCGCAAAATCCGATATGCCCAAAATTTCGATAAAAAATATTGAACCTAAAACACAAACCATAAATCAGGCTATTAAACTTCAAGCACCGATTGAAGAAATAAAACCCCGACAACCTAAAGAAGCAAACCCCGAAGAAGAAAATGTTTGTGCAAAATCCGAAGAAAAAGAACCTGTTTTACAAGACAGTGCCGAAATTTGGCTTAATATTTTATCTAAAATTTCTTCACTACCCACAAAAGCACTTTATAGCGGTACTGCCAAGCTTGTAAAAATAGAAAACAATAAAATAACCCTTGGTTTTACGCATGATAACGCTCTAAATCAGGCAAAAGCACCCAACAGATTAAGCATATTGGAAAATACGATAAAATCCTTATATCCGAATTTAACGGTTGAATTAATTAAAATAAGCCATGATACGAAAGTTATTGAAGTTAAACCGAAAGTTCAACCCAAAAGCCAATATCAAGCTCAAAATGCTTACCAAAATACATCGGAATTAAAAAATATTCAATCCGAAGAAAAATCATCACAACAAAATGAAGAACAAAAACAGCCTGTTCAAAAAACCAAAAAAGACTACTCTGCTAAAGTTCAAGATATGATTGAACAATTCAGCGGGAAAATAATTGAAGATTAGTCTCTTGAAAAAGCTTCAAGCAATAGCGGATTATCACATTTTATCGGATTAAAATAAGCACAGCTTGCAACCATTGAAGCATTATCCGTGCAATATTTTAATTGAGGCATATTTGTAATAAATCCTTGTGCTTGAAGCTCGTTTAATCTTTTTCTAAGCTCGCTGTTAGCGCCTACTCCGCCTGCCGGAGCAATTTTTTTACAATTTAACTTAAGAGCAAAATTTTTTGTTTTGGAAATTAAAGTGTCGGCAACGGTTTTTTGAAAGCTTGAAGCTATGTCTTTAATCGGAATTTTATTTTTATCAAATTTTTTAATTTCTCTTAAAACAGCTGTTTTTAATCCCGAAAAAGAAAATTCGTCTTCTTTTACTTTGGCTTGCGGGAATTTAAAAGCATCAGCATTACCCTCTTGCGCCGTTTTATCAAGCAAAATTCCTCCGGGGTAAGGAATTGAACACAACCTTGCAACTTTGTCATAAACCTCGCCAACGGCATCATCAATAGTTTGAGCCAAAATTTCGGTTTTATCATAGTCTTTCACATAAATTATTTGAGTGTGTCCTCCCTTGT
>CANQAW010000008.1 GCA_947589525.1 Candidatus Gastranaerophilales bacterium | reverse complement strand
CTTGATTATCACTACAGTAAAGAAAACAAACAAGCACAGAAAAAATGTTTCATAACACAGCTTGAAATATCCAAAATGCTTAATCTGCCCGTCATAATCCACGACAGAGAAGCACATTTTGATACGCTTGAAATCCTGAAAGAACAAAAAATTAAAAAAGCGCTTCTTCATTGCTTTTCGGGAAGCGTTGAATTTGCACGTGAATGTATCAATTTAGGCTATAAAATTGCTCTCGGCGGAGTGGTAACATTTAAAAATGCAATTACAATAAAAGAAGTAGCATCTCAGATTGACTTAAAAGATATATTGCTTGAAACGGATTGTCCCTATTTAACACCTCATCCTTTCAGAGGAACGGAAAATTCTCCGAAATATATCGGTTTTGTAGCAAAAGAAATTGCCAAAATTAAAAATATAACTTATGATAATATTTGTATAGAAACAAGCAAAAATGCAAAAGAATTTTTTAATTTAAAATAAGGGGAGAAAAATGCAGCAACAACCACAAGGCAATATACAAGTAAGAAATGCCCTTTTAGTTTTTTGTAAAGATATGGCAAATCCGCTTGTATTATATTTTGATAATACTCAAAAAATTTATGAAGATTTAAAAGCTCTTATGAACTCAACGGATATTAAAATGGTTGAGTTTGAACCAATCGGCCCGATTAAAAAAGCCGCAATATTGTCCAACAGAATTGTATCGGTTGCCATTCAAGAAGAAAGATATCTTACTCAAGAGCAGTAAAATGGGCGAAAAGCGTTCAAAAAAAAGGTTGGATTTAATTTTATTTGAAAGAGGCTTTTTTGAAACAAAAAGTTCTTCAAGCGCCAATATTATAGCCGGAAACGTTAAAATAAATAACGTTGTAATTTCAAAGGCGGGAGCTTTATATTATGAAGATTTTTTGTTCAATGAAGAAACCCCCGCTTTAATTGAAATTAATTCAATTCCTTTTGTTTCAAGAGGGGGAATAAAGCTTCAGGGCGCAATCGATAAATTCAAAATTGACTTAAAAGATAAAATATGTATTGATATTGGTGCTTCAACGGGAGGATTTAGCGATTGCATGCTTCAAAACGGCGCAAAGTTTGTTTATGCCCTTGATTGCGGATATAACCAGCTCGCTTGGAAGTTAAAACTGGATAAAAGAATTAAATCAATAGAAAAAATAAATGTTAAAAACTGCTCTTTTTATGATGTCTACGGGTGCGAAAGCTTGGATGACAAGGATTTACCCGAGTTTTTATCAATGGATTTATCTTTTATCTCAATTAAAAAAGTTCTTGAAAATTGCAAAAAATTAATATCAAAAAACGCTTCTTTAGTGCTTTTAATCAAACCTCAGTTTGAAGCAAAAAAAGAAGATATTGATAAGGGGGGAATAGTAAAAGATGAAAAAATAAGGCTTGCGATAATTGAAGATATAAAAAATTTTTGCAAAAACTTAAATTTCAAAACCGCAGGTCTTATGGAAAGTCCCATTAAAGGGGCAAAAAGCAAAAATACCGAATATTTAATTTATTTAAAAAGGGAAGAATAAGGGGTTTAAAATGCCTGCAATAATTGACAGTTTAAATTTAATAAGCAAAACGATTGATAATTTAATGCAGTTTTTATCGGAAGATAAAATTTTATCAAAAGATTTTGAACAGTATCTTGAAAACAACAAAATAGAAGTAAAAACTCAAAATGAATTTAATAATGTTGTAATTCATTATCTTCTTGATTTAAAAATGCAAAACGGTCTTAAGGTTTTAGAATACTACAGAAGAAATAATGCCGTTCAAGATGAAATAATAAGAGCTTTAGACAATTCGCTATGTGCTGTTTTTCAAGTTAATAAAATTTTATCCAACGGTTTTGAAGTTAAATGTTTAAATTCAAATACGGATTTAACTTTAATTCCGATGGTTAAAATGGAGCATTTAAAAACAATCGGAAGATATGATTACATTGAAGCTCGAATACTTGAGCTTGATAATACATTGTATATTCTGGAAATCTATAATGTTATTTCAGAATTTGACCAATGGGGCGCAATAGTAAATTCGGTTAAAAATCTTATTCAAAACCCCAAAAGTGCATATTTCAAAAACGAACAAAAGGAAATTGAACTGAAACAATGTGTTGAAGAATTTTATCAAAAATTTTTGGAATGCTTTAAGAAAGAATATATTTCAACAACGAACAAAAAAGTTGATTGTTTAATTGAATATTTCAATCAGTTCAGATTAAATAAAACTCAAGACAGCTATGAAGATTTAATTGAAGAAACGGAGCAATATAAATATTTTGAAGTAAACGAACTTAAATGCTCGGACAGCCGTTTTCTCGAAAATGCCGTAAGCGGTTTTTCTTCGCACAGCGAAATTTATGACATTTCTCTTTGGATTGATAAAAAAAGAGGACTATATATAATTCCTTTCTTAAAGACATTTTTAAAATGCTTTAAAGAAGAAATCGAAGGCAAAAAAGAATGTATAAAAGAATTTTTAACTTCGGATAAAATTCCGCCGAGCGTTATTAAATATGTTTATGATAATAATGATAAAGGTTGCTTCTTTAAAACCATAAACGAAGCGCTTGATACAAATTTCTCAACATTGGAAGAAGTTTTGTTTAACACAAAATCAAGTTTTGTTGAAGGAGGAATATACTCGCCTGCTACAATTTTATTCAACAGCGAATTATTTGATAAAATGCTTTCTTTTTCGGAAAAAAATGAGCAAAAACCGCAAAAAATAGGGCGAAATGACCCTTGTCCATGCGGTTCGGGGCTTAAATACAAAAACTGCTGTTTAAAAAAAGAACTTTAAAAAAATAAAAATTTATGATATAAGTAATACTATAGAATATAGAGGGAGAGAAAAATGTCAGAAAACGATTTTCAGGTAATTATTCCCATGAAGGAATATAAAAAACTTATTGAAAAAGCAGGTACACAAGAAAAGGAACCTTCTAAAAAAACTAAAAAAGAAGTGTCCGAAACAGCAGGTACAACTCCTGAACAAAATCGAAGATTTACAACAATAGTAGTTTTATTAGTCATGTCTTTATTGTTTTCATTAACTTCTCTCGGCATTGCTATCAGCCAAGGTAATTTTTCAGACGGCAATCAAGGACAAGGCAGAGCAGTTGTTATTTCAAAAAAATATGATAAAGGTCAAAGTTTAGAAAAAGCTATGAAAAAAGAAGACAAAGCAAAGCTTGTTCTTTTTTATGTTGACTGGTGTCACTTCTGCCAAAGCTTTGCACCGACATTCAATAAAGTTGCAAAAGACAGAACGATTAAACAAAACTTTGCTGTTGCTTGGGTAAACGTTGAAGCTCCCGAAAATAAAAAATATTCTGAAGAATACGGAATTACAGGTTTCCCGACTTTATATGTAGTTGATAAAAACGGAGTTAAAACTCAAATAGAAAATAATCTGTTCTTTAATCCAAATTCAAAAGAACAAGTTAAAGATAAAGCTCTTGAAATAATTGGAATTAAAACTGAAAAGAAATAATTAAAAACAAATATAAAAAATACCCAAAATAATCTTTTGGGTATTTTTTATTTTCTTAAATATGCCACTGTTTCTATATGATAAGTATAGGGAAATAAATCCGCTCCTTGCAAAAATTCTAATTTATAACCAAATTTTGTTAAACAAATTATATCTCTTTTAAGAGTTTGGGGATTGCAGGAAACATAGATAATATTATTCGTCAGTTTTGATAAACTATTTAAACAATCACTGTTTGAGCCTTTTCTCGGCGGGTCAATTATTGCATAATCAAATTTTCTTTTTTGTTTTTCAAAATTTAAGAGGTGTTTTTGCGCATCTCCTTGATAAATTTCACAATTTTGCAAATTGTTTAATTTAAAATTTTCTTTTGCTAAATTGCTTGCGGATTTATTTTCTTCAACAAAAGTTATTTTTTGAGCTTTGCCGCTTAAATATATTCCGATTGCGCCTACTCCGCAATAAGCATCTAAAATTGTCGAATTATCTTTAATCAGGCTTTTAACCGTTTCAAATATTTCAACTGCACAAAAAGGATTTACCTGAAAAAAACTCTGAGAAGATATTTTATATTTTTTATCTTTTAAAATTTCTTCAATAAAATCTTCTCCGAATATTTTAAGTTCATTATCTGATAAGATTTTATTTGTTTTGCCGGCATTAAAATTAACATAAACGCTTTTAATTTCACTGAAATTTTGAGTTAAAAGGTTTATAAATTCTTTTAATTTTTTATCATAAAATTTTATATAATTCTTATAAGTTGAATTTATAACAAAGGTAAGAAGAATTTTTTTATTATCCTGCGTTATTCTAAAAACAACATTTTTTAAAAAACCTTTGTTTTTCGAAGAATTGTAACAATCAAAAGGAAAATTTTCTCTTAAATATTGCGTTATTTCATCAATAATTCTGTCCTGTACGGGGCAAAATTTTATATCAATAAGCTCATGAGAGTTATTTTTATAATAGCCGAGCTTTATTCTTTTGGAGTTTTTGGTTTGCTGTGCCGGATATTGAATTTTCTTTCTGTAACAAAGATTTTTAGGCGATTTTATAATATCTTTAATTTTATTTTCATCAAAAATGTCTTTAAATGTTTCTTTTAAAATTTGAGTTTTTAAAAAAATTGAATAATCGTAATCGCAAATTTGATTGTCACAACTCCCGCAGGCATTATAAAGCGGACAAATTGGCTTAATTCTGTGTTTTGAGGGTTCGATAATTTCTAAAATTCGGGCAAGCGCATGTTTTTTATTTAATTTAACAATTTGCGCTTTAATTTTTTCTTCGGGAAGCGCACCTTCAACAAAAACAACAAACTGTTCATATCTTGCCAAAGCAAGTCCGCCCTGCACCACTTTTTCAATATCTAAAATAATTTCGTCATTTAAATTAATCAATAGCTGAAATACCTGTCAAAATCAACATCGTCAAAAGAACAAAGAAGCTTATAAATATCATTATCTTCATCCAATCTTTGATATTTATATTCGTCAAACTTCCAATATTTAGGGTTAATTCCCGTAGAGCGGATTATTTCATTTTCATATAAAATTCTTAATTTCTTTTTAACTATATCAACATTTAAACCGACTCTTTTGGCAAGTTCGACAGCCGTAATTCCTTTTGGGTTTGAATACTTTTCAGGGGTCAAAAACATAAGCTCTAAACCTACGAGCTTTAATTCTTTATCCTCATTTTCATAGTCGTATTCAAACATGTTTTTATAATACCTTAAATTGTGTTAATATATAAGTATGAAAAAATTATTTCTGCTTACCGTAACCTTTTGCTTCATTCTGTCTCCCGTTTATGCCATTAATTTCGGAACTTACAAAACGGAAACCGAATACGGATTAATAGACGGCTTTAAATGGAATTTCTTTAATCGTCAGGAAGGCGAACCTTTGGTGCAATTAAAATCGGAAACAAAAGAAGAGCAAATACGCCTTGAAAAAGAAAAGTTAAAACCCAAAGAAGAACAGGACGAAGTCCAACTTTACAGATTTATGCTCCAGGATACCGTCGCTTATTAATTAATTGTAAATTTTTGTTAAGATTATTTTGTACGGTTTAAAAATGACTTTAAAGCTTCCTCTTTGTTGTTCGGAGAGCTTAAATTTAAACTTTCGTAATCTTCGGTTTCTTCGGATATAAAAGTACTGCTGTAGTATTTTTTAACGGTAATAAGCACAAGATATAATATAAATGCGCTTATAAAAACTGCGCTCATTACCTTTAAAAATAAATTGATAACTTTTACACCTTCTTTTTTTGTATCCGGAACAACATTTTTAACCTGTTTTGTATTAATCGGCTCAACTTCAAAATCGTTAACCTTAACTTCGTTTTGAACCAGATTATATTCCCCGTTTTGCTTAACGTCTTGAATTTGGCTCGCATTGCGCGAAAAGCAGACAGGAGACAATAAAGCGAAGGATAAAACAGCTAAAAATAATATTCTATGAAGAAGTTTTGGCACTTTTCGTTCTCCTTGTCCGTTTGACGGGTTTCTTTTCAGACACGGCAATTGCTTCACTTACAATATTATCACTTTTTTCGGTTGTTTCAAGCTCAGGTTTGGAATTTTCTTTATTTTCTTTAGCCGTTTCTTTTTGTTTTGTTTTTTTGGCTTTTCTGGGAAGTTTTTGCTTTGCTTTGGGCTGAGCTTCTTGGTTTTGTTCGTTTTTTTGCTCTTTTGCTTCTTCTTTTGTTTCTTCTTTTATATCCTGTTCAAAAACTTCAATAACCTTTGCTTCTTCTTTATTTTCAACATCATCAAAAGAAATATCTTTAATCAAATCATCAATCATAACGCTGACTTGAGATTTTGTCAGCTCAATATTTTCCTGATTTTGAGGTTTATCCTGTTTATTTTTGAAATTTTTATTCTTGTCTCTTTTTTGGTTTTTATCAAATTTGTTATATTTTTGATTATTAGGCGCACTTTCGGCATTGGAATTTGAAAAATTAGAGCTGAACGGCCCTTTAAGTTTATTCATTTTGGCTCTTGATTCTCCGACATTTGTTGCGGTGGCAAATTTTAAATCATCAATGGTAAAGCCTTGACCCGAACATTTGTCGCATTTTTTGGTAAATATTTCGGATAAACTTTGTCCTTGTCTGTGTCTTGTTAATTCAACCAGACCAAGATCGGATAATTGTCCTATTTGAGGTTTTGCTTTATCTTTTTCAAGAGCAAGTTCAAAATGCTCTAAAAGCGCCAATTTATCCATTCTGGAAGCCATATCGATAAAATCTATAACGACCATTCCGCCTATGTTTCTTAATTTCAATTGACGGGCAATTTCATCAGATGCCTGAATATTGGTTTTTAAAATAGTTTCCGCCTGATTAGATGAGCTTGTAAATTTACCCGAATTAACATCAATTACAGTAAGTGCTTCCGTTTGCTGAATAAACAAATAACCGCCTAAAGGAAGATTTACTTTAGTATTTAAAGAATTTAGTATTTCTTTATTAACTCCCGTTGCAACCAATAAAGGGTCATTTCCTTTATGCATGATAACTTTTATTTGCATATTCCAGTGCTGAAGCAATTGTGTGGTGCGATGAAGAGCAAAAGCGGTATCTACTATAATTTCTTCCACTTCAGAATCGCATGCTTCTCTTATAATTCTATATAATAAATCCTGATCACGATATAAAAGAGCGGGAGGATTTGCGCTGTCGGCGCTGTTTACAATTGAATTCCATTTTTCAAGCAGAATTTCCAAATCTTCCTGAATTTCGCTGTCTGTTTGTCCTTCGGCTTCCGTTCTTACAATCACCCCTACGCCTACCGGCTTTAAAAGGTTCACAATTGACTTTAGTCTTGCACGTTCTTTTTGAGAAGTTATTTTTTTTGAAACGTTTACGCCTGTTTCATCGGGCAGTAAAACTAAAAATCTCCCCGGAAGAGAAAGCGCCGTTGTAACTCTCGGGCCTTTATGGCCTGTCGGCTCTTTAATAACCTGAACAATTAATTTTTGATTAGGTTTAACTTTTTCTTTAAGCGCGCCTTTTCCCGGAATATCGTCCGCATGGATAAATCCCATTTTATCATTCATTCCGACATCTACAAAACAAGCTTCAATTGAAGGCAGAATATTATCAACACGGGATAAATAAACATCCCCCAATAAAACATCTCCTTTTGAAACAAAAAATTCGGATACTTTGTTATCTTCTATAACAGCACCTATGTTATCTTTTTCGGAAATAATAATTTTCTTTGACATAATTTTTCCTTTTAAACTTTATATTACTCTCATTTGGTAATCGAAAAAATTTACTCTCTTGATTTTAAAGATATTTTCTTCATTAAATACCGTTTTTAAAAACTCATCTGCCCGAAGTGCAGGAATTTCCTCATTTTGTCCCGCTTTTAAAACAAAAGTCAGAACACAGCCGTCATAATTAAATGACTTAAGAGAGTTTCGATAATTAATTGTTTTTTCTATACCTTTTTTAGTTTTCTTCGTAACAAATAACTCGTTTGAAGATAAACATTTATCTATAATATATCTTATTTCATTTAAATTGTAAATATCATTTTTTAATTTTGCTTTATATTCTGCCCATTGGCAATAATTTTCAAGGGATTTCGGAAAATCCAAATCCGTAATTTCTCTAAATTCAACAATTTTAACACCTTGTGAGGAAAATTTATTGAATTTTTCAACAAAATCGCTGTTTAATTTATCGTAAACCTGAAAACAAATAAGCTCGCAATCTGATTCTATAAATATCGGAAGCGCGGGAGAATACGAAACCTTCGGCATTTTATTAAAACCCTGCGATAAAACAAGATTTAATTCGCATCTTCTGAAAACCTTCAGGATTAAATTCTGCCAATCCAGATGGGAAATGAATTTTAGTTCTTTGTTTTTTGTAACTTTAAGAAGATATTTATATATTTGATTATTTTGCATCGGAAATTTTTTTAATTATTTTTAATTCTCTGTTTCGAGCAAGAGCAAGATTTTGCCTTTTGAGAAGATTTTCCTGAAGTTCGTTGAGATAATTAATTTCATCTATGGTTTTGTTTAACTGTTCTTTTTCAACTTCTCTTTTGACAAGAGAAAAGAACATTTTATTCATATAATCATCACAAAAAAACGTCCTCATATTAAAAGATTACTATATATCCTTCAATAAAGCCAAAATTTAAATTATATTTACAATTCGCAATAAAAAACCCTTTCTTATCCGAAAGGGGGAAATTTATTATTCTTAATATCCTCTGGTGTTTAATTTTTACTCTCATATATATAAAGTATATAAATCATATAAAATTGTTATATTTATTTATTTATTTTGTTACAAAACTTAATAAAACGTATTCGGGTTTTGATTTTAGTATTTTTATAGTACTATAAAATAGGAAGTTTCCCTGTTTAACTAATAATAAAGGAAAAAAGATGTACAATGTCGCAATAGTCGGAGGCGGTCCGGCAGGAATTTTTACCGCATTGGAAATCGTTAAATTAAAGCCCGATTGGAAGGTTTTATTAATTGAAAAAGGTTCTAAAATAGAAAATCGTAAATGTCCGATAAGGGAAGGCGTTAAAAAGTGCTTAGGCTGTAATACCTGCGGGCTTTTGTGCGGTTGGGGCGGAGCAGGCGCATTTTCGGACGGGAAATTAACTCTGACACCTGAAGTAGGCGGGCATCTGGTTGATTATATGCCCTATAAGGAAGTTGAAAATTTAATAGAATATTGCGACAATATTTATCTTGAACACGGCGCAACACAAACCGTTTTCGGAACAAATAAAGCCGATTTTCGCGATATTGAGCATTCGGCAATATTAGCCGAATTAAAACTTGTTCATTCGCCGGTAAGACATTTGGGAACGGAAAAATCTTTGTCTGTTTTAAAATCCATGCAAGACTATCTGAGCGATAAAATCGACATTATAAACAATGAACAGGTTGAAAATTTAGTTATAGAAAATCAAAAAATTAAAGGCTTTACAACAAAACAAGGTAAAGAATATCTTGCACAATATGTTGTGGTTGCCCCCGGCAGAGAAGGGGCGGATTGGTTGAGCCGTCAATTTATCAAACATGATATAAAAATGGTGAATAACGCCGTAGATGTAGGAGTCAGAGTAGAACTTCCCGCTGCGGTTATGGAGCCTATTACGTCAAGATTATATGAATCAAAATTAATTTACCATTCTCCGACTTTTGGAGATGAGGTAAGAACTTTCTGTATGAACCCCAACGGCGAAGTAGTAAACGAAAACTATAACGGTATTTCAACCGTTAACGGACATTCTTATGCAGACAAAAAGACTCCGAACACCAACTTTGCCCTTTTGGTTTCTAAAAAATTTACCGAGCCTTTCCACGAACCTATTAAATACGGTCAGCATATAGCTTCTTTGGCTAATATGCTGTCGGGCGGAATTTTAGTTCAAAGATTCGGCGATTTGGTTGACGGCAGACGTTCAACAGTCCAAAGAATAAGAGAATCAATAATTAAACCCACTCTTGAATGTGCAACCCCCGGAGACTTAAGCCTTGTTTTACCGTACAGACAATTGTTGAGCATAATTGAAATGATTTATGCGCTTGATAAAATTGCACCCGGTGTAGCTTCAAGATATACTTTATTATACGGCGTTGAAGTAAAATTCTATAGCGCAAGAGTATTGATTTCAAACCAACTTGAAACTTTAGGAGTCAAAAATCTTTTTGCAATCGGAGACGGCGCAGGTGTAACAAGAGGTTTAATGCAAGCCAGTGCTTCCGGTGTATATGCGAAGAATAATTGCTTCAAGAGCATAAAAAAATGCCCGTAAAGGGCGTTTATTGGTTGAGTATTATATTAAAATTAAATCGATTGTTTTGACTTGGAAATTGTATTTTTAAGTCCGTTTGCCAAGTCTCCCCTTCCCGATTGCTCATAAATTTTGGTAACGGATTCTAAAAATCTCATATTCGGAGTATTTGAGGAAGGTTTTTTGATGTAATCTATTTTGTTTGTTTCTCTTTGAATATAAGGGCTTGAAAAGCTTTTGTTTATTTCCTTTTTAGGTCTTGGAGGAATTTGGAAACTGTCTTTTGATTGAAATTTGTTTACATCGTTTAATTTTATTACTTCTTGATTTAAATAAGGATTTTTATTATTTTTTTGATATTGATTTAGTGCAAGATTTCTTTTTAAAGGGTCAACAAAAGAAGTTTTTTGTTTAGTTTGATTTGAATATTTATTTTGAAGATAAGTTTGATATTTTTGATGAGCTTTTTGAAGTTCAATCTGTGCCTTTTTAATGGTTTCGCTTCTGGATTTAATTCCCGTTAATGAACTGTCGGCTATATTTTCGCTATATCCGTCAGGAACATTTTTGGAAGCCTTGACGTTATTCAAACCTATTAACGGGTCAAGGTCTTGAGAATAATTTTTCGAGATATATCTTATTACGTTTAATAAAATCACAAAGACAAATGCGAATATCATAACTATTCCCATTGCGCCGTCTTTTAAATTATCCAAAATTGCGCTTAATAAATGCAAAAAGTTAAACGAATTATCATCCCAGTTTTGATTTTCTTCCTGATTATCCAAATCAGAACTTGTATCCGTAGATTGATATTGATTTATGGGACGATTAATTATTATACTCTTGGGGTCTTTCGGTTGTTCAAATATTGAATTGATAAAGACAAGCTCCGTGTTTTCAACATTTTGCCCCTGAATAAATATCCTTACTTTATTTCTTCCGTATTGTTTAACAATTACGCTTTCAATTCCTTTTACATCGTTATAAAATGTTTGGGGATTTTTGTCTAAAATTGAATTTTTTAATTCAAAAATAATATTATTCTCGCCTACCGTTTTAATTTTATAATTAACTGCTTGGCTTGAATCTATATCAAGTTCGTAACCTTGCGTTTCTCCTTTGGCATTTGCAAGCAGAACGGAAGAAACTACATTTTGTTTTGCTTGCGCGGATAATGAAGTTATAAAAAATATAAATATTGTTAAAATCAATCCAAAAAAATTTAATTTTGCGGAACTTTTTAACATTTCCCGAATACTCCCCCATAAACACGAATATTAAGTCTATAGTTAAATATTATTAGTTTTATACACTAAAGACATTAATCTAAAGGAGAAATTCGGGATTAAAAATCTAAATCTAAAGATTGATTTTTCTGTTTACGTTAACAATTTCAACCGCACTTTGAGCACATTGAGCGCCTTTATTTCCCGCTTTTGTGCCTGCACGTTCAATTGCCTGTTCTAAATTATCCGTAGTTAAAACGCCGAATAAAACAGGAGTATCGTAATTAAGCGAAACTTGAGCAATGCCTTTTGATAATTCCGCACAAACATAATCATAATGGTCGGTTGAACCCTTAATTATTGCACCGAGCGTTATAATTGCATTATATTTTTTTAGTTTTGCAATTTTTTGTGCGGTTAAAGGAATTTCAAATGCCCCCGGAACCCAAACAACATCAATATTTTCATCTTTAACATTTAATCTTTTTAAAGTATCAACAGCACCTTCAAGCAGTTTTGAACCTATAAAATCATTAAACCTTGAGATTACTATACAAAATTTATCATTGTCCTGAGCATACAAATTACCTTCAAAAATATTAACCATTGTCTTATCTCCTTATATTTTGACAATAGCACAAAAAAAGATTTTTTAATAGTGAATTTCACCGTGTTTTACAACACGACGGGCATTAATATATACATGCTGGGGTCTGGTTTTATTCAAAATTGCTTTGTAATCTTCTCCTTCTTCCAGTTCAAAAACATTGAAATCCGCATCTTTATCCGTTTCCAGAGAACCTATAACATTATTCAATCTTAAAATTTTGGCGGGAATTATTGTTAAATATTTAATTGCTTCAAGTGCATCCAACTGTCCGTTATTAACATATTTTAATTCGTTCAATAAAGATAAATCTTCATTAAACGCAAGAGAATTAACCCCGAAGCCGAAGCGATAGGGGAAATATTCAATAACTTTATTGAAATCAAGTTTATGATTATGCAAATTATCGCTTACACGGGGACAATATGCGAGAGAAACTTTATTTTCCTTCAAAAGCATCAAATCATTTTCAGACAGGAAATTTCCGTATGAAATTAAAAGCTGTTTGGACAAAACTCCTAATTCTTCAAGGTATTTTGCGGGAGACAAGTTTTCAAAAGCGGGTTCAAATTTCTTATGCCCCGTAAATTCGTTTAAAAGGTCAATATCGGAAAAGCCGTGATTTAACCAGTCAATCTCCTCTTGGCTTTCTCCGAGACGAATTGTCATTAAAATATTATGTTTTTTGCAATATTTAACTAAAATTTTAAATAATCTTTTATGAACGCAGCAAATACTGTGCGGAGCTACGCCTATAAAGGTATTTTGAGATTTTTGATTTTTTAATTTTTCAATTTTCTTTTTAATTTGCCGAAACTCGTCTTTTGAAGCTTCGTTTGAATCGGAAAAAAGCTCAAAAAACAAAAATGTTTTGAGAGGCATTTCGTTTAACAATTCAAAATATTTGCTTTCTTTAGACAGCTGAGCAACCGCAGTTGTGCCGTTTAAGAGGCTTTGTTCAATTCCTTTTTTAAAAGAAGCGATTTTTTCATTTCGGGTTAAGCAGAAATAGTCCGACAAAAGATTAGAAAGACGATAAATAAAGGATTTTTTAGAAATTCCCGTTAAAAAATAATATTTTTTTAATATTGTGTAAAACCTTTTTAACTTAGCTCCCAAATCCCGCTTATCAAGCTTTTTTAAATTCGTATATTGAAGATGATTATGCAAATTAACAAAACCCGGGGTAATGATTGAATTTTTGAAATCTTTAGTTGATGTATAGTTGTCTTCAATTAAATCTTGCTGTTTAATTATTTCCTGAACTTTTCCCTCGTCAACAATTAACGCACAATCTTCGTATACATTGCCGTCTGAAGGAATTATCCATTTTGCTTTATACGCTTTTGCCAAAATTTTATATCCCGAATATCTGACAAAAAGTATTATAACAATTAAAAAGCGTTTATACAAATAAATAAAAATTAAAAACGCAAAGAAAACCTTTTAAGCGGCATCCGAAGTTTGAGTTTTTTTAGATTGCGCAATAATAGCTTTTTCATCAGGCAATCCTTGCGTTTTTAAAAGAATGTCAACAATGCGTTTCATTTGACATTTAAAAGAGTAGCCTGCTTTTTTGATGGGACAAACGGCACAATTTGAATTTATTTTATAACATGACAGAGCCTGAAGCGTCCAATTTTGAACAATCGAATCCGAAATGACGCCGTTTGTTTGACATTCAAATTCATCATATTCATTCAAATTATGTCCGTATCCTTCGAACAAAATGCACTCCCCAAGTTTTTTTAAATTTGTTTACCGTTTGTTTAAATTAACAACTGATGACTTAAACAATTTAAACATATTTTCATTATGAAGCATGAAACAAATTTTTTCAAATATTTCATACAAACGTAGTAGTTAAAATTTAACCTGTCTTGCACTCCGATTAAGCAATTATATTTTTAAAAAAAGAAATTAAACTTTCAATATGTACGAATATTTTAAAAATATTTTAGAAAAAAACGTTTGCAAGACAAGCGGGGTTTGTTCAATTCACCCGAGCATTAATGCGCTGTATGAAGTTTTATTAAATGAAATAAGAGAAATATCTTATTATCTGGTAAAACTAAACGAATTTGATTTAACAAATACGCATATTACACAAATTACAATAAGCGCTCTTTCCATATTTTTAGTAAACACAAATTTCAATAAAACTAAATATTTAAATCTGTTAAAAGACTTAAACGGCGCAAAAACGGAAATAAAACAAAAATATATTGAATATTGTTCGTTATGTCAAATTCCCTGCGAAATTATAAAATCGGCAATCGAAATACAATATAATACTTCGATTTCGGATTTAATCGAAAAAGCGCAAAATTTAATAGCAAATAAACAAAAAAACTATAATAAAGAGAAGCAAAATATGTTTGATTTAATTGCGCTAAGTGCAAAATTAAGCGCAATAAACATTTTAAAATTACAAAATTTAAATTTTTCCTCAAAAGAAAAAATAAACAAATACGGCTTTGAAACATTGAGATTTTTTTCTTTAACAAACGGTTATTCCATAAGAAACGAAAAAATTAAAAGAAGAATAGAGCAATTTTGTTCAATTGCCCTTGAAATCAAACGGGAATTAGACTTAGCGCTTGAAGAAAAATACGGAGTAAAAGAAAAAAACACCGTTTCGACAGATGTCCAAAAGGGCTTTGGAATACTTGTTTCGGGAGATGATTTAAATGAACTGGAAAAAGTTTTGTTTCAAATAGAACAAATGCCTCTCGATGAAGAAATAAAAAGAAAAATTAATGTTTATACGCACGGGGCTTTATTCACGGCGCATTTTTATCCTTATTTTAAAAATAACAAATTTTTAAAAGGACATATTTCAACGGATAATATAGAATACGATTTTTCAACATTTACGGGTTCGATTTTACTTACCCAAAATTTTGTACAAAAAATTGATAATTTATATCGGGGTGAAATTTTTTCAAATAAAATAATTTCTTTTGAAGGTGTTCAGGATATTATTTCGCAAAATTATGAACCTTTAATTAAATCTTGTTTAAAAACGGAAAATAAACTTTTCAAAAAAGGAGAGGATATAGTTAATAAATATGATTTTGAGAAAATAAAAGAAAAATTCTTAAATTATAATGATAGTGAAATAATTATAGTAATAGGTCAAATAAACAAACAAAACAAAGAAATTAAAAAAATTATAAATATAAATTGTCCTTTAGAGCTTGATTTGCTGTTTGATATCTTGGAAATTTTAAAAAATAAACAAATTAAAATTACGGTTTTATTTGCTCAATGTAATCTGTCGAATATTGAAACGGTGCTTTTGATGCTGAATAAAAAAGCGGACATTTATCTTGCAAGCTGTTCTAATATTTTGGTAAATCCGCATATAATTGAAGCTTTAAAAAATGAATTTGAAATAAAAATTATAAATTAAAAAAGACTTGTTTTAAAACAAGTCTTTTCTTCCGTTCGGATAAATTAATGTACACCGTTATAAACAGGAACGTATTTCGGGGTTTTTTTCCTGTCCGCAAAAAACGTTAACACAATATCGTTTATCTCAACGGGTTTTTTATCTTCTCTTGATATTTTGCCATTTTTTACAATATATCTTACGTCTTCTTTTATATATTTCTTTTTATCTTTATCATATACCATTCTCGTTAAAATCTGATTATCTTCAAAAGGACATATACCGTTATCATCTTTAATTTCTATATAATTAAGATAAATCGGCTCTTTTTTGATTTTATGGTCTTTTGAAAAAGTATTTTTTTCTATTCCGTAATTTGTAATTACGCTGAGAACTTCGCTGTTTGTTTCATCTTTTCTGTAAATCGGGAAAATGTCGATTTCTTGCTGAGATGTAATTTTAAGAAGTTCGGGAAGCCCGTTTTTAATTGCGGATAAATCAGGAATAAGAGAAAGCTTTGATATGGCATTCATTTTATTATAAAAATCCGAATATCTCGGGTCATTTTGTCTTTCATGGAGCGCTCTGTTTCTGTTTCCCACATAAACATTTTTAGAAGATGTTTCATATCCGCTTTGAGCGTAATTTGTGCCGTAAAACATGGTAGAAACGCCGACAAGAGCGTTCATAACTTCCCAAAGTTTTTCCTGAAGGTCAATGGAATTTTTCAAAAGTTCAAAATTAAATTGTTTAATTTCTTCTTCATCATATATTCCTGCCCCGTGAAATAAATCATAAACCGTTATTTCATAAGGCAAAGTACCGAAAGCTCTCGCACGAAGCGGGTCAAAGCTTGAATTTTTCCCGCCGTTTACAAGATTTCTCAAAGAAGCAAGAAGTTTTTGTTCGGTTTCATTATCTGAAGCATATAATTCTTTTATCTTCTTTTGCATTAACAAACCGACTGCAACTGCTTGAGAATTCATATTTTCAAAATCATCACGAAGGGTCAGCTCTTTTATTTGTTCTTTTTGTTCGTTTGAAAGTCCTTCTAATGAGTTGCCGTCTATACTCTTAATATATAATTCCATATCAAGAGGCAATGTATGCATTAAACGGGGTTTATCGTGATTATCAACAAACACATGCGACATAAAAATTCCGTTCGGTTGAGAATATTTTAAAAGGTGTTGTGTTTGATTTTTTAATTGATATAAATTTCCTGTTTCATTTGTTTTGTTGTAGCCGTGTTCAGGGTCAACTCCGACAAAGAAGGAAAGATTATTAAAATATTTATCATAATTTGAGCTTGTGGAAGCTCCGATTTGTTCTAAAAATTGTTGTTCTTTGGAATAGGGAAGATTATTTTCATAATCATTACAGCTCGGATATTTGTCTTTGTTAGCTTGCAGGATTGGTTTTGCTTCATTAAAAGCAGCTTTTCTTTGCAAATCCGTTTTTGTATCATCGGCAAAAATCATAGCCAGCTGTGCAAGTTTTGACTCAGGACTTTCAACCGCTAAAATATCATCTTTAATTTTAGACAAATAAGAATTTGCTATATTAATATCGTATTTCATCATTGAATCATAATTATCCCAATCATAAATATAAGGACTGCCAAAGTCCGTAATTTCGGCAATTATGTATGATGAAGGGTTAAACATTTTGACACGTCTTATAAATTCAGACCAAAATTGTTGTACACCGGGAACGCCTTCAACTCCGTTCCAAAGTTCGGAAAAGCTTGCGGTTCCGTTCTTTTTAGCTGTCAAATCCGCAATATCTTTTGCTGCGTCAAATCTCCAGTTTAAACCGCCATGTCCTTGTAAAACAATACTTTCAGCTAATTTAAAATCTTCAAGAGAAACATTTTGCAATTCTTTTTTTAATTTTTTAACAATTTTTTCGGTTGAATTAACATCTAATCCTTTTTCTATATCGGCTATAACTTGCTTTCTTTCATCTTCAACCGAAATCGGCGGATATTTCAAAATCGATTTTAAAGTTACGTCTTCTCTCATTTTTTGAGTATTGATTGACCCGTCAAGACTAATTGCATTTTTATCTAAGGCATAAGTATAAATATATCTTAAAATCTCATCACTGCAGGTTTTAACAATATAGGTTCTGTATTGTTCGTATTCTTTTGAAGTTTTATCATATTTTCCCGCAATAATTTCATCTATGGCTTTATTTAAAATTTGAACAATAAAACTAAGCCTTGAATTTTTCAACAATTCATCTTTAAATTGAGGTTCGGAAAATACTGCGCTCAGCTCGGGGCTTGTTTCAAGAGATTGAAGAGGAAATTTAAGAACAAATTCTTCAACGGATTTGTTTTGTTTTAAAATCGGAAATTCCGTATCGTTTAATTTAACGGCATTTTTTATTTGTTCGAAATCTTCTTTTGAAATACCGTTGTTATATGCTGTTTTTTCAAGTTCATCTTCGCTGAGTTTTGCACTTTGTAAAACCAAATTGCTTTGAACAAGCTGGGTCCAATATGTTGCAACATTTAAAAGATATTCTCTTGCATTAAAAAAGCCTTTTATGTTTTCGGGGTCGGTTCTGTCGGGATTTGAAGTATTCATTTTGATAATATCAATATTTCCGTCCCAAAACGTTGCATTTGAAGCGTTATATCTGTTTGATATCGAGCCTTGCCCTACTCCTAAAAGAATTGATTGTTCTTCATTTGACAAATCCTTTAGCAAAAGAGTATTGCTGTTTTTTTCAAAAAGCGATAATTTTTTATTCATTTCATTATCGGAAATTTCAAAATAGAAAGGATAAACACTATCCTGATAAGATACTATATCATAGTGGTCATCAGGCGCATAAATATCGTAACTTTGAATAATATTTTGACTATCTTGCTGTTGAGCTTTGGAAGATAATCTGTCATCAAAGAATTGCATTAAAGTGGGCTTTGTTTTATCGTAATTCTTGGAATTCGGAGCATTAATTAATCTTACGCCTACATGCTTGTATGCTTCTTTATTTTCGGGCAGAACACCAAAGGTTAATCCGTCTTGAATTTTAAGCATATTATAAAAAGGAGATTTTTTACCCCATTTTAAGACATGCTGAACCAAAGGAGATTGAATGCCTTGAGAAGTAAAAGCTCCGTCGGCAACATAGCCTTTGCCTCTTTTAAACAATTCAAAATTAAATTCTTTAAAATCCTCTAGCGAAGAAGATTGGTATTGATTTACGGGCCAGTATCCGTGCGAAGAAACCGAATCAGCGCCTATATCAGGGGTAGACATTACATATTTAACGGAATCAAAATAACCTTTTTTAAGAAGATAATTAAGACCTTTAATTGACCCTCCGAGCTTATTGAAATGATTTCTTATGAAATTTTTATCTTTTTCGCTTAATGTTTCAATATTAATTCCTTCGGAATCAATAAATGAATGGTGCATAGCACCTGAAATCGGCGTAACTCCAAAATTTTTACCCAGTTCAACCAGATTTTTTTCAACACCTTCCAATTTTGCTTTTTTGGTAGGGTCAAGAGCATACCTTACATGTCCCGTTTTTGTGTTTTCAAAAATATATCTGTAAGCAAAACCGCCCGCACTTTGTTTTTCGAAAATTTCTCTCGGAAGCTCAAGAGTAGTGTTTCTGTCAAAAGCAATTTTAAAAACTTTTTTGGGAATATAATTTCCTGAAGTAACCGAGCCTGCCGAATTTACTTCTTTATCCAAAAGAGTAAGTTCAAGATAGGGAACTTCCGATTTTTGATGTGAAGGCAGGAAAAATCTGATAATTTGATTATTTTTCAAATCAAAATCGCCTTTAACGCCTTTAAAAGCCGGTTGCTTGTTTTGAATATTTTTAATTGAGAAGTCCATAACTCAGTCCTTTATATTATTTTCCCTTTTCGGATTTTTGTATAACTAATCTAAAAATTTTTGTTTCAGAACATTTGAAGGGTTTGACAGTTTTTCTATATCGGGGGTATCTATTTCAAAGACGCAAGCTCTGCTTGTTCCAAGCTCAACGTTTATTGTGCCGTCTTTATTGTTTTGAATTTTTGAAGGTTCGCCGTATGTCGGCATTAAATTATTGAATTTTTGGTTTTCTTTTAAACCGGGAATGCTTATTGTAGCGCCTACCGATTGATTTACATTTCTGTTTCCAACAAACAACAAGGTTTTTCCGTCTTTATGTCTTGCAAAAGCAATCACTTCGGGGTTATTGGTGGGAAGTATTATGAATGAACCTTTTGTAATAACATCTTGAGAATTGTTCATAACAAGCTTCAAGCTTGAACTTCCGTTAATTTTATTATATTGATTACTTCTTAGTGCAAAAGCGGATTTAACAACATTTGCTATTTCGGGGAATTGTCCGCCCGGTTTTCTTGAAAAGTTGAAAATATCCATTCTTCCCGTATGAACCGTGCATTCAAAATTATCGGTTTGTGTTTCTCTGACTTTTGCATGGTCATAAGGGAAAATATAATAATCACCCGTTTGAACCCCGTCTGTCATATAAGGGTTAACTTGGGGAAGCATACTTTGCAGAATTGTGGTAAACATGACCCAAGGAGCACCGCCGTATAACATAGGAGATTTGTCATCGTGTGTCGCAAAAGAACCGATTAAAGATTTAGGGCCGTATTTTTGAGCAATTTCATTGTTTAAATCAATATTTTCTTTAACATAATCATATAATTGCTGAGCTTTTGTCCAGTCGTTAAATATGTGATATTGACCGTAATAGCTGTCAAAACCGACTTCCAATAATTCTTTGGGTCTGTCATAGGGCATATTTAATTGAGGAGAAGCATCTTCGTGGGTGTAAGTTTCTGCTAACCAGCCAAAATTCGGGTCTAATTTATGAGAATAGTTAATTATTACATTCCAAAATTCAACGGGTTTTGCCCTTCCTACATCTGCTCTTATGCCGTCAAAGCCTAATTTAACGCACATATCAACGTATTTTTTGTGCATATCAAGCAAATCTCTGTTTAATTCACGGTTTTGTTCATTTATAAAAGGTTTAAACATTCTTATATCCTGCCAGCCTTGCGGAACTTTTTCGGAACCGTCAGCTTCAACCGCCATCATTTCAGGATGTTCTTGGGCAAAATCAACACTTGCACAAGACGGTAAATCCAGCATTACTTTAATCCCGCGTTTGTGACATTCATCCAAAAGATAAGCACATTGCGCAAAAGCAACATCGGGGTCGTTTTTATCCATTTTCGTTAATTTTTTGCCGGTCAGTTGTAGGTATAATTCTTCAATTCTTGCTTTAACTTCAGGCGAAGGATTTTCATCAACAAGCTCAGGGTCAAGCGTCAAAAAGTCTTTAGGAGAATATAAAGAGCCTGCCGTTCCCATAGCGTTTATTTTTCCGGTCGGATGAATGGGAAGCATGTGCAAAGTATCAAAACCAAGCTCTTTAATATCATCAAGACGTTCAACCGCATTTATAAAATTACCGTGAACTTCGTCTCCCTGAATAAGTTCGTTGCCGTTTGTATCTTGTGCGTTCATAATTCTCGGAATTACGGCAAGGATTTTGGAACGATTATGAGTTAAGGAATCTCTTAAATCATTTTGATAACCTTCAACTCTTTTTTGAGCTTGCGTAAAACCTACGGGGTTTACTTTATTTTCTTTTAAAATTTGACTGTTTTGAATGATAACGTTTTGACCGACTTTTGGATTATAAGAATATTGCTCTGTCGTTTTATTATTTGCTGTTTGATTGTTTTCGGCGGGTTTTTGAGATTTTATTTTATTTGCAAGCATCGGGCTTATTATTTTGTTGTTTACGTAAAACATTATTTACCCCCTTTCGATTTATTTTCAGGGTATTCATTTTTAATATTCCCGAAAAACGGCTGTGCTAAAAGTGTAACTGCAACTAACGCAAGTGTCATCGGCATAAATATTTTTTTCCAAGCTTTATTATTTAAAATTTCTTTCGCACTTGTTCTTACCAAAGCGCAAAGCCCCGTAACAACCGCATTATCTTTAGCTTCAGTCTTTAAATTGATTAACTGATTTAAAATATCTTTAAGCTCGGGGAAAATATTGATTTCGGTTTTATAATTTTGTTCGTTAAATATTATTTGCTTCAAAGTCGTGAAAGCGTTTATCGGTAATTCAAGCTTGCAGGCATCGGCAGCAACCGTTCCTTCATAAACCAATTGTCTTGCTTTTAAAATCCATTCCTTCATGGGCATTGAGCTTGTAACAAGACTTTGTTTTTTCAAGGCTTGCTCCAACGAACCCGAAGCTATTTGTCTTTCAAGATTTGCGCAGATTAAAGCTTTTGATTTTATTGCGCTTATATTTGTTTTTGCCACATCGCAAAAATGAGAAATATTTCCTTCAATCGAATCATTTAAGCCTTTTATTAAAGAATTAAAATGTGCTTTATCGGAATCTCCCTTTAATTGGGAAATTTTTGCGATGTTATCTTTATCGATAATATTTTTAACCAATTCTTCAATTTCATTTTCATTTTCTCTTACAACAAAAGAAGAAATTGCCGTTTTATATTGAGATTGTTCCATATTTGCAAATCTTTGGAAAAATTTGGATAAAACCTTCACGGATTGAGGCTCAATTG
>CANQAW010000007.1 GCA_947589525.1 Candidatus Gastranaerophilales bacterium | reverse complement strand
TATTCATTTTATTTATAATATTAATCATTTTTGAAGTGACGGAACCGTCGTAATTTATAATTGTTCCGTCGATATCGGTTATCCAAAGTTTAATTTTTGTCACAATAAGACCTCGTTTTAATATTTTTATTATACAATAAAAATGCTATTATATTATTAAAAAAGGAGTCATAAAGTATTATGGTCGAAAAAATCGAACGTCAAAAACAACACGAACAGGACAGATTTGAAAGAAGAAAAAATTTCAACGCTGTTGAAGAAAATTTAACAAACGAACAAGTTAAGCTTGAAGCTTCAAGATGTCTGTCATGCAAAAATGCAAGATGCAAAACGGGTTGCCCCGTAAATATAGACATACCCGAATTTATTAAACAAATTAAAGAAAATAATCTTGAAGGCGCAGGTGAAGTTATAAGACAATCATCCATGCTTCCTTCGGTATGCGGAAGAGTATGTCCTCAGGAAAAACAATGCGAAGGAAATTGCATTCTCGGTATCAAAGGACTTCCGGTTGCAATCGGTGCGTTGGAAAGATATGTCGGAGACAATACACAAGCCAAAAAACAAGAAATCAAACCGAACGGCGAAAAAGTTGCTATAGTCGGCTCGGGCTGCGCAGGCATGACGGCTGCGGCAGACCTTAGAAACGCAGGATTTGAGGTTTCAATTTTTGAAGCATTGCATGAATACGGCGGTGTTTTGAGGTACGGCATTCCGCCCTTCAGACTGCCAAGAACCGTTTTAGACAGAGAAATTGAAGCTTTAAAAGATATGGGCGTAAAATTCTTTAAAAATGTAATTGTAGGAAAATCAGTAACCATAAAACAATTGCAAGAAGAAGGATACGGCGCAATTTTCATCTGCTCCGGCGCAGGACTTCCAAAGATGATGAATATTCCCGGAGAAAATTTAAATGGTGTATATAGTGCAAATGAATTCTTGACAAGAGTTAATCTGATGCATGCGCAAGACCCGAATACTCCAACACCTTTGAAAATAGGAAAAACCGCGGCAATTATCGGCGGAGGAAACGTCGCAATGGATGCGGCAAGAACTTCCGTTCGCGTAGGCTACGAAAAAGTTTATATTTTCTACAGAAGAACAGAAAAAGAGCTTCCCGCAAGACTGGAAGAAATTCGCCATGCCAAAGAAGAAGGAATAGAGTTTAAATTCTTACATGCTCCCGTTGAAATCAAAGGAGAAGACGGCTGGGTTAAAGCAATGAAATTTGAATTAATGGAACTGGGTGAAGCTGATGCTTCAGGTCGTCAAAAACCTGTAGGAACGGGCAAATATGTGGAAGTTCCGCTTGACAGCGTTATTGTTTCATTAGGAACAGGACCAAATCCGATTATCCAAAGAAGCGCTAAAAGCGAAAATATTGAATTAAATACCGATAATAAAGGTTATATTATAATTAATGATAAAGGTGAAACTTCCGTCTCGCACATTTATGCAGGGGGAGACGTTGCGCCGTTAGGACCGTCAACCGCAATTAATGCTATGGGGGCGGGAAAACGAGCTGCAAAAGCCATAATCGAAGCATTAAGCTAATTAAATAAAAAAAGAAAATAACAAAAAAACGCTTTTTTATATAAAAAAGCGTTTTTTTGTAAACATTTGTAAAAATATTTGACTAATTTAAAAGAAAATTAGCAACAAAAAATATTGAGAAGAATTATAGAGCATGTAAACTCCTCTATAAACTCCGTAATACTAATTCTATCCATCACGGCTTAATTTGTTCACAAATTAGCCGTTTTTTTTAGTTTGTAATTTATATATTTTGTGATAGGATAAAGCAATGGATAAGAAATATTTAATCAGGTTAATTGCAATATCTGCAGTTTTAGGCGCGTGTGTTTTTGTTACAATATATGGATTTTATGTATTAAATCCTTTTTATACCGATTATATTGCTGCAGCAGCACCCGACCTCAGCCAACATTATCTTGGTTTTGATTATTTTAAAGATGCTCCTTGGTCTTTTCCTTTGGGGAAATTTAATACTTTATCTTATCCTTTTATGACCTCAGTATATAATACTGATTCAATACCGTTATTTGCTATATTTTTTAAGTTATTAAATCCGATATTGCCAAATCATTATCAATATTTTGGAATATGGGGAATTTTGTGTTATATGCTGCAGAGTGTTTTTGGAATGCTCATTGTCAGAAAATTTTGCAAAAAAGGAATTATAGGTGATATTACGGCAGTTGCTGCGGGATTATTGTTTGTATTACTTCCTAATTTTATCATACAGATTTTTTGGCATTCGTCATTATGTACCCATTGGTTAATACTTATGGCATTATTACCGCTGATATATTATAGAGAGTTTAACTGCAAAACCAAATTAATAATCTTTTGTCTGACAGGTTTTATCAGCTCTTCAGTTCACCCGTATATGACTGTTATGTGTGCAATAGTAACAATGTTATATGTGTTGTATGAATTATATAACGCAATAAAAGAAAAACAAAATTATAAAGCCGTATTAAGTGCATTTGTTCCCATTATAGCATTTTGTTTTGTTTCGCTTATTACCTTGTGGATTTTTGGCGGTTTTTCAATGAATAGCGTGTGGAATGCACACAATTTGAAAAATAGCAGCATGAACTTAAATGCTTTTTATAATGCCAATTATTACGAATCTTCTTTTTTAAAAGCGCATCTCTATCATCACAACACACAGCTTGAAGGTTATGCATACTTCGGGCTCGGATTATTATGCTTTTTAGTGATAACGTTTATTTTATTTATACTGGATTGCTTTAAAAAAACAATACCCGATATTATAAAAGAAAATAAAATTAAATTATTTGTTATATTTGCGGGAATTATAGTTTCGATAATAATTGCTTTATCGCCGGTTGTTACATTTGACAATAATGTATTATTTGAAATACCCATACCCGATTGGCTTTATAATTTTTGGTCCATATTTAGAGCAACGGGAAGATTTGTATTTATTGCTTCTTGTTTAATTCCAACGGCAGCATTAATATATTTTCTTTCAAGAAGCCGAAAAACGGTTGCTTTAATTATCATTTTACTTATTGCCTCAATACAAATAGCAGATATGTCAAAATTGTCAAAAAGAAAAAGAAGTAAGTATAATCATCATTATATATACAAAGACGCAATAAACAGAGAGGTTTGGAATAATATCAAAAAAAATAATCCGGGTATAAAAGTATTATATATATCAGATATGGTTTCTTCTGCAAATTTATTTGAGTTGGCACACTTTGCAAAAGAGAATAATTTAGTATTAAATAATTTTTATTTTGCAAGAACAATTCCGGATGCACAAAATTTATATGCGTTAAAACTAAAGAAACAATCTGATGATGTTTTTTTTATAATTAATGATGAAAAGATTGAACACAATAAAAATTTAACAAAATATATAACCATAAAGGATTTGTATACCTATACCAAAAAATATGATCCGCTTGTTCGAGATCTTTGGTATTTACATTACAACCGCCAATAATTCATTGTTACAAAAAATAACAATGAATTTAACCTGCTATTGCAAAATAAATTTGTTTATAGTTTGATAGAAATAAGACAGTACAACTATAAAAAGGAATTTAATAAAGTGATTAAATTAAGACTTAAAAGATTAGGTTACAAAAAGAATCCGAGTTACAGAATAATTGCAATAGACAGCAGAGCTAAAAGAGAAGGTGCGCCTATTGAAGAGTTAGGATTTTATAATCCGAAATCAAAAGAAATGAAGTTGAATGTTGAAAGAGCAAAAGCAAGATTATCTCAAGGTGCGCAAGCTTCCGAAACCGTTATGTATCTTATAAATAACGCAAATGAAGACGGAAGTTTAAATTACAAAAAATCCGAAAAAACAAAACTTTCTAAAAAAGCTCAAGCTAAATTAGAAGAAGAAAAGAAGGCAAAGGAAGAAGCTAAAGCTCAAGAAGCCTCTGCACAAGAAGAAGCGCAAGAAGCTCCTGCTGAGGCATAAAAAGTTTAAGACATAAAAAGAGCCTCGAATTTTACGAGGCTCTTTTTTTAATTATAAAAGGGGTCAATATGTCGCAAGAAATTATAGAAAACAAAAAAATTCAACCTTCGGAAAGAATTTTAAATCTCCCAAAATATATTTTTGCTCAACTTGCCGAATTAAAACAAGAAGCAATCAATAAAGGTATAGATGTAATTGATATGTCTATCGGAAACCCCGACGGCGCTACACCTGATCCTGTTGTAAAAGTTGCTCTTGAAGCTATTCAAAACCCTCAAAATCACGGCTATCCTAATTTCAGAGGGAAAATTGAACTAAGAAAAGCTATTGCAGACTGGATGAAGAGAAGATATTTTGTTGAAGTTAATCCTGAAAAGGAAGTTCAGACTTTAATAGGAGAAAAAGAAGGCCTTGCAAATATAGCTCTTGCATATACAAACCCCCAAGATACAAATATAATTCCCGACCCTTACTATCCTGTTTTATGCAGAGGGACTTTAATTGCGGGCGGTATTCCATATTTTGTCAAGCTAAAAGAAGAAAACAGATTTTTAATAGATTTAGGCGAAATTCCGACTGATGTAGCTAAAAAAGCTAAAATGTTTTTTATTAACTACCCCAACAATCCGACGGGCGCAGTCGCACCAAAGAGTTTTTTGCAAGATGTGGTCAGCTTTTGCAGAGAATACAATATATTATTAATTTCAGACCTTGCATACGGTGAAGTCTGCTTTTCAAATTACAGACCTTATTCAATATTCAATATTGAAGGTGCACGTGATATTGCAATGGAATTTCATTCATTTACAAAAACTTTTAATATGGCCGGCTGGAGATGCGGTTTTGCAATAGGAAAAGAAGAATTTATACAAAATCTTTATGCAATGAAATCAAATATTGATTACGGAACTTCAACAATTGTGCAAGACGCCTGTATAGAAGCTTTAACAATGGATGACAGTTATGTTAAAGGAATAATGGATACGTATGATGCAAGGCGTGAAATTGTAGCTCAAGGTTTTAACAACCTTGGTTTTTATGCGCCAAGAAGTGATGCAACTATGTATTTTTGGATAAAAATACCTTCCAAATTTAAAACATCAATGGAATTTTGCAAATATTTACTTGAAAAAACCGGCGTTCTTGTAACTCCGGGAAGCGCTTTTGGTCAATTAAGCGACGATAGATTTAGAGTATCTTTGGTTCAACCGATTTTAAGACTGCAAGAAGTCTTTAAAAGATTTAAAGAAGCAGGAATTAAATACGAATAATTGACATAAAATTAAAAATACTTTAGCATGGTAGAATATCCGGTCAAAGGAGATATTATGAGAGATACGGAAGAAATACTTACTTGCCCTGCCTGCGGTGAAAAAATGACAAAATTAAGAACACCCAACAGTGATTTCTTTATTGACGTTTGCGATAAGGGATGCGGGGGCATATATTTTGATAACAGAGAATTAGAACGCATTGGCGACGATATTGAATATATAGAAGAGTTTCTTGAAAACAAAACTCTCTTCAATGTTTCGCATGAAAATCAAAGAATCTGCCCCGATTGCAAAGCGCCGATGGTTGAAACTTATACAAGCCCCAAAAAAGAAATAAAAATTGACTGCTGTCATATTTGCGGAGGAAAATTTTTAGATTACGATGAATTAAAGAAAATAAAAAAACAAATCCACGAGGGCTTTATGAAGAAAATGCTTGAAATTAAAAATCAGGGGCTACCCAGATAACACTTTTTTTGTTTTAAGATTTATACAAACTCCGCAATTACTGCATCTGACTTCGCAAGGAACGGTTGTGACTGCGGATTTTGCTTTATTATATTCCCGAATCAACCATGATTTATTTATTCCGTAATTTATATTATCCCAAGGAAGGTTATCTTGAATTAAAAATTCTTTTGATGCTTCCTTTTCAATGTCAATATCAAGCTTTTTAGCTATTTTATCATACAATTCATAATCAACGTTTTCATCCCAGCTTTCCAAATAAGCTCCGTTTTTATACATCTCGTATATAAAATCCCCTATATGTTCATCGCCTCTTGTATAAAACGCTTCAAGGCGCGACATTTTCGGATTATGAAAATTAAGTTTAACATTTTTCAAATTATTTATACTTTTAAGGTATTTTATTTTTTCTTCTATTTGAAGCAAGGTATTTTGTCCTGCCCATTGAAACGGCGTATGGGGTTTTGGAACAAAAACAGATATTGAACAAGTAATTTGAGGATATTTTAAACCCGTTTCACGACACTTTAGCTGAACGGATTTAATTAATTCTATAATTGCTTTTAAATCCTCTTTTTCTTCAAAAGGCAAACCTATTACAAAATAGTATTTAATCTTTGACCAGCCGTTTTTAATACAAGACACTGTGGCATTAATTATTTGTTCTTGAGAAAGATTTTTATTTATAACATCTCTCATTTTTTGACTTCCCGCTTCAGGCGCAATTGTTACCGTTGCCTTTTTTTCGCTTCCCGCAAGATTGGCAAGTTCAAGCGAAAATTTATCCGCTCTTTGCGAAGGAAGAGAAACATTTATACCCGTTCCTTTAAAATGACAATTCAAATCTTTAAGAATTTCTTCTATCTGCCCATGGTCGTTTGAAGAAAGGGATAAAAGAGAATATTCATCATATCCCGAATTTTTAACATAGGCTTTGGCAAGAGTTGTAACATCTTCTTTTTTTCTTTCTCTAATCGGAAGATTAATGTGAGATGCCTGACAAAAACGACACATTCTTCCGCATCCTCTTCTAAGCTCAACTACGGCTCTATCTTGAATTGAAGCAAAATGGGGAATTGGAGAACTTACGGGATGATTGTCAAGAGTCAAAGAAGCAATTCTTTTGCAGGCAAAATTATTAACAACGGGAGCATACACTCCTTTTATTTTTGATAATTCAAACAGGATTTCTTCCCTTTTTAAACCGTTTTTTCTAAGCTCCGTAAATTTTTTCAATACATCAATGTTAACTTCTTCCCCGTCGCCTATTATAAAAACATCTATAAATTTACTCATGGGAGCGGGATTAGATGTGCAAGGCCCGCCCGCTAAAATAAGAGGGTGCGAGATGTCTCTGTCTTTGGATAAAATAGGAATATTCGATAATTCAAGCAATTTCAAAACGGTTGTATAACAAAGTTCATATTGTAAGCCAAATCCCAAAACATCAAATTCTGCGGGTTTTCTTTTAGATTCTAAAGCGTATAAGGGTTTGTTATACTTTTTTAAAAGTTCAATAAAATCTTTTTCCGGCGCATATAATCTGTCGCACAAGCAATCATAATCTTTATTTATATTTATCGGGAAATACAAAAAGAAATTTATTTTCAACAGAGTTAAAATCTTTATCATAACAGCCAAACTCATCTCCGATATAGCGGGAAGGACGTTCGGTTTTGTATAATATTTCTTCGTATTCGCTTAAAAACTCATCACTTAACATATAAATATATTAAATTATAGTCTCGGCAATATTACAAGTTTAAAAATATGTTAAGTTTTGTTAAAACAAAAAGAACACAAAAGGCAATTTTTTAACAAAGAAAAACTTTAATATAATGTAAGGTTAGTTTAAAAATTAAATTTAGGAGTGTGTGTTATGGGTTGGGTTCTCTTAACATTGAGGAAAGCCGAACTACAGGCAAGTATCAATGACAGGAATTTGAAAATTTTAAGACTTAAACAACAGCTTGATAATTTATCAAGTTTTGCCACAGCAATCGCAGACGGTTATATCACTCCGGGCGAAATTGCTACATTCGGCACAAGTCTTTTTGGGGATGCTATGGATTATATGTATAATTCAACAATGGCATCAGATGAAGTGGCACAAGAACAAACTTCATATTATTCGGATTTATACAGCGGTCTTACGGAAGAACAATACTACAACAATCCCGATATATCTTCTCAAGTACAGCTTTATTACAAGGACGGTGCATTAGATACCGACGCTATTTACAATGAATTTTTGGAAAAAAATCTGGAAGAATATGCTCAAGAATATTTCCAACCGATTTTAAACGAAAAACAAAAAGAAATCGAAAATTTAAAACTCGAAGAAGAAACTTTATTACAATCAGAAGAAGCGGAAATACAACAATTAGATCAATCAATAAGCAGTGAAATCCAAAGAAATACTATACATCTAGCTTAAAACTCTCTCCAAATCCTAAATAAACTATAACCTTAAAAATCAGCTCGTAATTTACGAGCTTTTTTTTGCAAAAAAAATTAATTTATGTTAATATAAATTAAAAAAAATATACATTTTGTAATTTTGTAAATTTATGAATAAGTAAGGAAGAAAAATGACCAAAGACATTCAAGGCGAACAAAGCGACTCTAAACAAAAAATCCTTGTTGTTGATGATGAAGCAAGTATTAGAAGGATTTTAGAAACTCGTCTTAAAATGGCAGGCTACAATGTAGTAACCGCAGAAGATGGCGAAGAAGCAGTAGAACTATTTAACAAAACCAATCCGGACATTGTAATATTGGATGTTATGATGCCAAAAATGGACGGATACGGCGTAACAAGAGAAATCAGACGTGTGTCTGATATCCCGATTATTATTCTTACCGCATTAGGTGATGTATCGGAAAGAATTACGGGATTGGAATTGGGTGCGGATGATTATGTTATTAAACCTTTCAGCCCGAAAGAACTGGAAGCTCGTGTTAAAGCCGTGCTAAGAAGAACGGTAAGCAAAGACATAACAATTCCCGCAGGTAAAACCACAAAAAATGTTATCACAACGGGAAATATCAAAATTGATACCGCACGCAGACAAGTTTACCGTAAAAACGAAAGAATACGCTTAACGGGTATGGAATTCAGCTTATTGGAGCTGTTAGTTAATAATTCAGGCACGGCATATTCAAGAAATGAAATCTTGCAGCATGTATGGGCATATCCGCCAGATCACAGAATTGACACAAGGGTTGTTGATGTACATATTTCAAGATTACGTTCCAAACTTGAAACCGACCCTGCCAACCCCGAATTAATCCTAACAGCAAGAGGAATAGGATATATGTTTCAAAGAATAGGATAGAATTTCTCTCTTTAGAATAAATATCATACAGGATAAAATTCAAAAATGAATTCCATTAAAATAATTAAAAAAGAAAACTCCAATTACAGCAAAAAACTTCTTGTGATTGGAGTTTTTCACGGAGATGAATTTCAAGGAGAATATTTTATAAATTCATATCTTGAAAAATCAACATCTCCCAAGAAAAACTCTGTTTATTATATTCCGAGACTGAATAACAATAATCAAAGGAAAAACAGAAACGGAGTCGATTTAAACAGAAATTTCCCGACAAAAAACTGGGTAAAAAGTGAAAATAATGATTATTTCGGAGGAGAAAAACCAAACAGCGAAAAAGAGGTTCAATTTTTGGTTGATTTAATTGACGGCAATAAGTTTGACGCAATAATAACAATACATTCGCCATACAAAGTAATAAATTATGACGGACCTGCGCAAGATTTAGCACTGAAAACTCAAAAATTCATCAATTATGAAATAACCTCTGACATAGGCTATCCGACACCGGGAAGCTTCGGAACATACTGCGGAAAAGAGCGCAATATCCCTACTCTTACAATTGAAATTGACGAAACCGAAGATTTAGAAATATTAAATCAAAAATTCGGCAAATATTTTGAATTTTTAGAAAACGAATATTAATAGCTTTCAATTTCATTTTCTTCATCTTCTCTAAGTGAAGATAAGTCATAATTATAAGTACAATCAAAATCTTCAGGTAATTTTTCGCTGTCAGGCCAAACAGTTGCTTCGTCAAAGCGCACGGAATCAAGATTTTCACTTGTAGAAAAGTCGCTGTCGGATAAATCAGCTTCGGATAAATTTGCCCCCGCCATATCGGCATCCGAAAAATTAGAGAAATTAACCGACGCATAATTAAAACCTGCACCATTCAACACGGCGTTTGAAAAATTACATTCCGATATATTTGCTCTTGAAAAATCAACTCCGGTAAGGTCGCAAGATGAAAAATCCACATTTGAAAGATTGGCTTCCATAAAAGATGCGCCCGAAAAATCAATATTTGAAAAATCAACATCTGAAAAATTACTGCGGGAAAAATCCCCCTCTGATATTTCAATATCATCATTGCTTTTCTTATATTGAACAAAAGAGTCATAATCATTTAAAATTAATTCTACAAGTTTTTCTTTTTGCATAATTTTGCTTTCCTTTTATATAATTCCTGTTTGCTGTGCTAACAACACTGCCTGTACACGATTTTCAACTTTTAATTTACGATATATGCTGTTTAAATGAGTTTTAACGGTAACTTCCCTGACAAATAACTTTTCCGCTATTTGAGAATTTGTCTCGCCTTTTGCTACATAAGATAAAATTTCTTTTTCTCTGGATGTCAATGACCCTAAATTACCGTCTTTAATAAAAGATAATGGGGTAACATTTTTATCTTCTTTATTCCAATTAGACCTTCTCAGAAGTGCTTCAATTCGAGCAAGCAGATTAGGTAAAATAAAGGGCTTAACTATATAATCATCTGCTCCGAATTTAAGACCCGAAATCTGCTTATTGGCTTCATCAACTGATGTAAGCATTATAATGGGGATTTTTGAGACTTTTTCATTCTTTCTGATAGCCTTAAGAGTCTCCCATCCGTCCAAATTTGGCATAACCACATCAAGTAAAATTAAGTCAAAATCGGGATTTTCATCTAAAGCTTTTAAACCCGTAAGCCCGTCACGAGCACTAACTGCTTCATATCCGTACATCGGAAGCGTATCTTCGATTAACTTTGGATTATCATCTATAATTAATATTTTAGCAAGTGAACTCATATGACCTTATATTATTAAATTTTCCCTTATAGCCTTGATAGCGGCTTGCGTTCTGTCAACAACATTCATTTTTTGCAAAATCGAACAAACGTGAACTTTTGTGGTATTAACCGAAATTCTCAATTTTTTTGCAATTTGCGAGTTGTTATTTCCGCTCGCTAATAATATTAATACTCTTTTTTCCTGCTGAGTCAAATTGTAACAATCTTTTATTGTTAATTCTTTTTTTTCGGCTTCGGGTTGATTTTTTGAGTTGTAGTTCAGCACATATTCACTCACGGCACAATCAAAATAAAGAGAGCCGTTTAAAACGTCTTTTATGACTTCGCAAAGCTTTTGAGGTTTTATGTCTTTTGTGCAATATGCACTTATTCCTTCATTCAGGCAATTTTGAACTTCTTCTTTTTCACAATGCGAAGTTAAGATTATAACCTTCGCTTCCTTATTGATACTTCTGATTTCATGTGTTGTTTCAACGCCGTTTTTATCAGGCAGACCCAAGTCCATAATAATTAAATCCGTCTTATTTTTTTTTACGCATTCGACGGCAGAAGAGGAACAATCCGCTTCATATATTTTATCTACAAATTCCAAACCCGCAATATAAGTTTTAAGCGCAAAAGAAGTCAGCGCATGGTCTTCGACTATCAACACATTATATTTTCTATCCGTCATAAAATTATTATAAATTAACTTAATAATAAATTGCAATATTTTTCCATTTTTGTTAAGTTAGAAGAAAGGGAGAATTTATGATTACAATTAAAGATGTTGAACATGTGGCAAAACTTGCAAGATTGGAATTAACTCAAGAAGAAAAAGAGAAGTTTACTCACCAATTAGGTGATGTTTTAGAACATGTTGAAAAAATGAATGAAGTAGACACAACAAACGTAGAACCTATGAATCACCCTATAGATTTTGTAAATGTTGTCAGAGAAGACAAAAAGATATACGAAAATACAAGAGAAGAGCTTATGGCAAACGCTCCCGACATAGAGGGCGAGTTTTTTAAAGTTCCGAAAATTAATTAAAAGAGGTAAAATTGACAAAATATATTTTTATAACAGGCGGTGTGGTCAGTTCTCTGGGAAAGGGAATAGTAGCCGCCTCTTTAGGCAGGCTTTTGGTTTCAAGAGGTTTTAAGGTATCAATTCAAAAATTTGACCCGTATATAAACGTTGACCCCGGAACAATGAGCCCTTTTCAGCACGGCGAAGTATTTGTTTGTGACGACGGAGCGGAAACTGATTTGGATTTAGGACATTACGAAAGATTTATTGATACAAATCTCGGTCAAATTAACAATGTAACCTCGGGAAGCGTTTATCAAACCGTTATAGAAAAAGAAAGAAGGGGGGAGTATTTAGGCGCAACGGTTCAAATGATACCTCATATAACCGGAGAAATTAAATCCAGACTTATTAAGGCATCGCAAAAGGATAACCCTGATATTTTAATAGCGGAAATCGGAGGAACTATAGGAGATATAGAAGGTCTGCCGTTTATTGAAGCAATAAGACAGTTTCGCTCAGAAGTCGGTTTTCAAAATTCAATGTCAATCCACGTAACGCTTCTGCCTTATTTACCGACATCGGGAGAGCTTAAAACCAAACCCTCGCAACATTCGGTTAACGTATTAAGAAGCTACGGAATACAGCCCGAGATGCTTGTCTTGAGAACGCAAGTTCCCGTTTGTGAAAGCGAAAAAGATAAATTAGCCCTATTTTGTTCGGTAGATAAAGATAATGTAATTGAATGCAAGGATATGAATTCAATTTATGAAGTTCCGCTATATCTTGAAAAACAGGGAATAACAAAACAAGTTTTAAAAATATTAAACATAAAAGGCAAAAAACTTGATTTAAAACCGCTGGAAGATTTGGCAGATAAAATTAAACATCCGAAAAAAGAAGTTAAAATAGCGCTTGCAGGAAAATACACCGAGTTAAACGATGCATATATTTCGGTAGTGGAAAGTCTTAAACATGCCGGTTTTAAAAATAACTGCAAAATTAACATAAAATGGATAGCTTCAGAAGAAATAAAATCTCTTAAAGAAGCGCAAAAACATCTTTGTGACGTTCAAGGAATAGTTGTTCCGGGAGGATTTGGCGCTCGGGGAATTGAGGGAAAATTAAGAGTTATTCAATACGCAAGAGAAAACAATATTCCATACCTTGGATTATGTCTTGGAATGCAATGCGCAGTAATTGAGTTTGCAAGAAACGTTGCAGGTTTAAAAGAAGCAAATTCAACGGAATTTGATAAAAATGCGAAGGATAAAGTTATAGATTTAATGGAAAATCAAAAGCATATTGCAGGCTACGGCGCAACCATGAGGCTTGGAGCGTATCCTTGCGAAATAAAAAAAGACACTCTTGCACACAGCTTATACAAAGAAGATAAAATTTCGGAACGTCACAGACACAGATTTGAATTTAACGGCGAATATAAGGAAATGCTTTCCAAGCAAGGTCTTGTTATTTCGGGAACAAGTCCTGACGGATTATTGGCGGAAATTATTGAAAATCCGAAATGTGATTATTTTATAGCCGTACAATTTCACCCTGAATTTAAGTCACGCCCTCAAAGACCACACCCGTTATTTTTGGGTTTAATTGAGCATGCGCTTAAAAATCAGCTAAAAACTTCGCATGATAAATAACGGTCTCCCGTGTCAGGGAATATTGCAACAATATTCTTGTTTTCATTTTCACGTCTTTTTGCATATTCAACAGCGCCATAAAGACATGCTCCGGAAGATATACCGATTAAAATTCCTTCTTTTTTTGCGGTCAAATCGGTATATTTATAAGCTTCTTCATTATCAACGGCAATAACCTCATCATAAATATCAGTGTTTAAATTTTTAGGAATAAAACCCGCACCTATTCCTTGGATTTTATGTGCGCCCGAAATTCCTTTTGATAAAACGGGGCTTGAGGATGGCTCAAGAGCTATGATTTTAATGTCGGGGATTTTTTCTTTTAAAAATTTTCCGCATCCCGACAAAGTTCCCCCAGTTCCGACTCCGGCAATAAATATATCGATATTGCCTTTTAAATCGTTGTAGATTTCTTTTGCTGTAGTTAAGTAATGAATTTGCGGATTTAGGGGGTTTTCAAATTGGGACGGAATAAAAGAATTTTCTATTGTTTTAGATAATTCAAAAGCTTTTTCTATAGAACCCTTCATGCCCATAGCGCCGTCGGTCAAAACAATTTGAGCACCATAGGCACTCAGCAGTTTTCTTCTTTCAAGACTCATTGTCTCAGGCATGGTAAGTATAACTTTAATTCCGAGACTTGCACAAACGCTTGCAAGACCTATTCCCGTATTCCCGCTTGTAGGCTCAATTACCGTAGAATTTTTATTGATTATACCTTCTTTAACTGCGGTTTTTATTATATGACCCGCTACTCTGTCTTTAATGCTTCCTGCGGGATTAAAATACTCCAGTTTTGCAAAAATATTCGCACATAAACTCAATTCTTTTTTTATATTTTTAAGTTCATACAGCGGAGTGTTGCCTATTAAATCAAAGTAATTATCCGTAATCATATTATTCCTTTGTTTGTGTGGTATTTGGCTGAAGATTTTGAAGTTTGTTTTGTGCATCTAAAATTTTACTTTGAGCTTCTTGAAGCTTGCTTTGAGCTTGTTGAATTTTATCTTGCACCTGTTGCGCGGAATTTTGAACTTTTTGCGAAACCGGAACAATTCCGCTTCCTTTTTCCTTAACAAGATTTACAACATCTTCTAAAATCATATCTTTAACGGCGGGTGCGGTTGTATTCATTTGAAGCACCTTTTCGACGCCGACTTTTAACTTGTTATTTTTTTCATACTCCTCTTGAAGCTTTTGTGCAAGAGCCTGGCGGGCAAGGTCTTGTTGCTCTTTTATATATTTGTCGGAAAATTCATTAGCCTTGTCAACATCCTCTTGAAGCGCAAGCCATTTAAACGATTTAACCAGCTTCAAAGGTTTTGCAACATCACCTTTTAAAACTATTTGAAATTTTGTTGCATTATTATCGGAATGATTTGCGGAGAAATCGGGAATTTCCTTATAATCACTTTCCTTAACCACCTGAGTAAAGAAAGCGAATAATTTTGCCGTTCCGATATTTAATCCCGGCGTGTTTTTAACAAGATTAACAGGATTTGCCACCGATAACGGCCCTAACATATCCGAAACTGCGGAAGCTAAACGAACTCTGACGTATGAATCTATATTATTCGACAATAAATTCATATCCCCTTTGATTAAAATACATAAAATATCGCCTTGTGATGTAATGGGCGCAAGAGTTACTATGCCGTTTTTAA
Source organism: Candidatus Gastranaerophilales bacterium (assembly GCA_947589525.1). Classification (GTDB taxonomy): domain Bacteria; phylum Cyanobacteriota; class Vampirovibrionia; order Gastranaerophilales; family Gastranaerophilaceae; genus RUG14156. The sequence goes on along the minus strand of CANQAW010000007.1, from coordinate 7,879 downwards.
AGGTTAATTTTCCCTGCAGTTTTTCAAAATGCGAGCTGTCAATTGTGGTAATCGGAGTTAATATAACCCCTATGGTATTTTTAAAGAAAGGATTTTCTCTGATATTTTCAGCCAAGAAAAAGTTTTCCAGTTTTGCAAAAGGCCCGTATTGACCATCAACCATAGAAAAATCAAGATTTCCTTTTAAACTTTTCATTTGCTCCTGATAATCGGCTCCTTTTAAGGAAATATTTGTATTAAAAGCAAGAGTTCCCGAAATAGTATCTTTCATATTAACTGCCTGACGCATTAATTTATCGGCATTTATTTTTGAACCGTTTAAGTTTATTGTAATTAACTGCGAAATCAAATTAATACCGATGTCGCCTGAAATATCTCCGTCAAAACCCTCGCATGAAAGTTTTTGAATTAAAAGATTGTTATTATTAACAAGTATATTTCCTTTTGAATTAAATATTTCAATTAGACCCGTTTTTATTTTTTTTATGTTAAATTTTCCCTCAAGCGAAACGGGAATATTCTGCGCTGGAGTTTGAGCCGTCTTTTTGGGAGTTGAAGTTTGAGGGGGCATATAGTTATTTAATTTATCCAAAATTTGAAGCGTTTTATCAACATCAATCAATTGAGAACTAACGTTTAAGTCAGATATTTTAAATATGCTCGAGGGCTCTAAATCGGCTTTTAGCGAAGCATTTATTACAGAGTCGTTCAAATTAATATTTTGAGTTGACAGTTTTAAATTTTTAGAAGAAAGATTTAAATTGACATCTTTAACCGAGGTTAAAATTTCCGGAATATTTATATCGTATATTCTTAAATCCCCTTTATATTCAAGGTCATCAAGCTTACCTCTTGCAACAAGTTTTCCTTTTGTTTTAAATTGAGATTTTTTAAATACGGCAATATTTCCTTTTAATTCTTGCGGTATGCTTATTCTTAGTAAATTCAGCTGATTTCCGTCCAGTATAGCCGAAAGCTCAACTAACTGTTTTGCACCTTGAAGATTTTGTTTTAAATTGTCGCTAAAGCCGGATGTTGATTTTTTATACAGACCCGTGTCTTTAAGCTTAATTTTACTGCCTTTAATTTGTATATCACTTTGTATGATTGAATTTTGATTATAGACATCCGATAAATTAATCGGGGAAATATAGTTTTCGGAATTAGAAAAAATCTGCGCAATTATATTTTGTTCTTTATTGTTTCCTTTGATTGATACTTTTAAAGGCAGACTGCCTTTAGAGGGGATGTAATAAGATATTTCTCTGCCAAGAGTTTGAGAAATATTAGAGGCTGCTAAAAATCCGTCCAAAAATAAGTCAATATCGGCTTTTGAAGCGTAATTCAAAATCTGACCGCTAGCGGTTAACTTAGAGCTTGTGTTGTAGATAATATCAAAGGGATTAACTATAATGTTGTTTTTATCGATATTTATATCAACTTTAGAAATATTAGTCTTTAAATTGACACTTGGCATATTAAATACAAAATTGTTATCTGTCAGCTTTGCGCCGAGAGTTTCTTTATCCGCATTCAGAACAAAATTAGCACTGTTGTTTGTTAAAAAGAAAGTCTTTTTAGTATCCGTTAAAGATAAATTGGAAAGCGTAGTGGAAATTTTTGCGCTTAAATCCTTTAATTTGCCTTGTATCGTGCAATCAAACGATAAATCCGCCGACTTTAAATCTATTTGTTTTTTTATTTCTCTTGGTGCAAATGTAAGATAAAGTGCGGGCAAGGACAAATTTTGCGTATTTAATTTTATTTGCGCATTTGATTTTGAATCAATAAAGCCTTCAAGATTAACTTTTGAGTTATTTATGACCGCTCCGGTATTTTGAATTTTAAGAGCATTGTCATCAAAATTTAAATTTGCATTAATGTCTTTAATTCCCAGTCCTATACTTGAATGTATAAAAGAACCGTCCTTAACTTTAATATATCCGTTGGAAACAAGCTTTTTGAAGTTAGTTTTAATTTCGGCATTTGCGGATAAAAATCCCGTGGTTTTAATTTGAGCAAGGTCATTTTTGATATTTAAACTGTCCAGCAATCCTTTGGTTAAACTTAACAAATTGGAAAAACGAATTTCATCCGCAGCAACAAAAACTTTTATCGCATTTCTTTTGCCGTATTTCAAATTTCCGGCAAGAGAAAGTTTTTCGTTAACGGCAGTATAAATATTTGTGTCAAAGTCGGCATTATTGTGATGAAATTTTACGTGCAGACAGCTGTCGGGAAGTTTATGGTGAGACAATTTTAAGCTTAAATTGTCCGCATTTAAATATCCTCTTGCAAAATACTGTTTATTATCGTTTTGAACGGCTTTTAATCTTGTTTTAACATTGGCTTTAAAGTCATAGTTCTGATATATGCTTACCAAATTTACAAAAGGAATAATAATTTTCTCATCAGGGTCGGCTTTTTCTTTCGGTTTATCGTTTACAAGGCTGATTTCAGGTGTCGGAAGCGAAATTGCACCGTCAAAAAGTATATTTTCATTTCCGTCGGATAACACTTTAGCAACCGTTTTAATTCCAAATCTGTTTCGTGCACTGTTATAGCTTAAATATAAATCATCACCCGTTAATTTAATATTGTGCCCAGTCTTTAAATCGGGAATTGAAACCCCGTAATCGGTAATTTTAACCATAGGGACTTTTATTCTGATTTTTTTTAATATCGAGGTTATGAATTTATTTTCGGGCTTAACTTCATCCTGAGTTAAAACTTTTTTTTGAAGCTGTTCGTTTAAAATTGTTTCAACAAGAGCTGCTATTTTATATTGGGAAGAATTTATAATATCAAGATTAATTTGAGGGTTATCAATATATATTCTTGAAGTTTTAGCAGTCAATGTAAGCAGAGAGGGAAGCGCAATTCCTCCTTTCACTCTGCCGGTTTTTAAAAGAGAAGTTTTGTCGTCATAAAAAACATTTATATCTTTAATTTCAACACCAACAGACAAAACGGGAGTTGAATATAATTTTAAAGAAGAATAGTCAAGGTTAAGTTTGGAATTTTCCTTAACCAGCTTTTGTATATCAGCTTTATAAGGAGTTAAATCAATAAAATACGGAGCAATCAGAAAAGCAAGATAGACTAAAATAATAATTCCCGCAAAAGTACAGCCTATATATTTCAATACTTTTTTCATTAATTCTGCTCCCTCAAAAAATTCATTAATATTATATTATGTTTTTTATATTTTAGCTAAAAATTTACAAACTAAAATTCAAGCTCCAGCTGAGAATTGTTAATTTTTATTCCGAGATATTGATATGTTTGTTTTGTAACTTTTCTGCCTCTCGGAGTCCTTATTAGAAAACCTTGCTGTATTAAGTAAGGTTCGTAAACATCTTCAATTGTTCTGATGTCTTCACCAAGCGCAACTGCAAGCGTTTCTATACCGACAGGCCCGCCTTCGAAAGAATTAATCATTAATTTTAAAAGATTTCTATCCGTAATATCAAGCCCGTGTTCATCAATATCAAGAGCGCTGAGAGCCGAGATTACAATATCTTTTGTTATATGTCCGTCTCCTTTAACAATTGCCCAATCTGCGCTTCTTTTTACAAGCCTGTTTGCTATACGGGGGGTTAAGCGGGAACGTTTTGCTATTTCTGCGGCACCATCGCTGTCTATTTCAAAATTAAGAATTTTAGCGGTTCTTTTAACAATTTGAGAAAGCTCATCAATAGTATAAAATTCCAACCTGTGAATTATACCAAATCTGTCTCTTAAAGGACCTGACAGAGAGCCTGCTTTAGTTGTAGCGCCAATTAAAGTAAATTTAGCAATAGGTATTCTCATTGTTTTAACGCTTTGGGATTTACCTGTCGTTAAATCAATTGAAAAATCTTCCATGGCAGGATATAGGATTTCTTCCGCAATTTTGTTCAACCTGTGAATTTCATCTATAAATAAAACATCCCCTTCTTTTAACTGCATTAAAATCCCGATAATATCTCTGGGGCGCTCTATCGAAGGGGCGGAAGTTATTACTATATTTTTATCTAGTTCATGCGCAATTATTGTTGCAAGAGTAGTTTTTCCAAGACCCGGAGGTCCATAGAATAAAAGATGGTCAAGAACCGTATTTCTCTTTTTTGAAGCCTCTATTGAAATTTTAAGAGTATTTTTAATGGAATTTTGTCCGATATAATCTTCAAAATTTAAAGGACGAATATTTTTTTCATATACATCTTCGCTTTTATTACAAGAAGTACTTAAGGCGCAATTAGACTGCGCTTTAAGTACTTCTTTTTGTTTTTTTTGTTTTTTTTCTTTATTATCTTCAATTATCATCTGATTAGTGAACCAAAAATCTAAGGTAAATATAACCTGCGGATATCAATAAAGATATCATTGTTACAATTATACCATATTTCAGAAAGTACATAAATGAAATAGGATATCCCGCCTTGTGGGCATTTTCGGAAACTATGACATTAGCGGCAGCCCCGATTATTGTCATATTACCGCCCAAACAAGCTCCAAGCGCCAAGCTCCACCACAGAGGATGAGCGTATGCGTGTCCCATTGTTTGTTCTATTGTAGCTATCATGGGAGCCATTGTTGCGGTATATGGAATATTATCAATAATACCCGATAAAATACCTGAAGCCCAAAGAATAATCATTGAAGTAGCACTTTGAGAACCTTGCGTTACATTCAATAACCATTTAGCCATCAGAGCAATACCGCCCGAGTGCTCAAGTCCGCCTATTATGATAAATAATCCGACAAAGAAAAATATGGTATTCCATTCAACTTCAACCAAAATTTCAGCAGGTTTTTCAAAAACAAGCAAAACGCTTGCACCTATCATAGCCATTAAAAATGTGGGAATGTGAGTTACGTCATGAGTTATAAAACCGATAATCACAAGAAACAGTACAATACCAGCTCTAAGAGCCAGACTCTTGTCGGTAATTGAATGAGAGTTATCAATTTGCGAAACAAGCTCCATTTTTTCTTGAGAAGATTTAAGGTCTTTTCTGTATATGAGCATTAAAAGAGCAACCACAACAAGCATTATTACAACAACAACACCCGTTAATTCTCTTACAAAATCCATAAAAGAAAAATTAGCCGCCGAACCGATAATAATATTAGGCGGGTCACCGATTAATGTTGCAGTTCCGCCTATATTTGAACAAAATACTTCGGATATCAAAAAAGGAATAGGGCTGATGTCAAGAAGTTTGCATGCGGAAAAAGTAATCGGCAGAACTAAAATAACAGTTGTAACATTATCTAAAAAAGCAGAAGCAACTGCCGTAAAAACAGCTAATGAACAAAGTACTAATTTTGGTCTGCCTTTTGTCTTTTTTAAAATTTCATTTGCAAGATAAGTAAACATGCCGGATTTTGAGGCAATGTGAACTATAATCATCATTGAAACAAGCAAAAATATAACGTTAAAATCAATAAATGAACTGAAATAACCGTTTGAACCGGCTGTTTTTTCGGTTTCCAACAAACCTAAAAGCAAAGTCAAAGAAGCTCCCAAAAGAGCTATAACTACTTTTGGTATCTTTTCCCAAGCAATAAAAATATAAGCAACTAATAAAATAATTGCACTTGCTGATATTGCATTATTTGAAATAAATGCATGAATACTTTCCATTTCTCCTCCCTAAATAAACTATCGATAAATTTATTTTATCTTAAAAATACACTGTGTAAATATTTTGAATTTAACGGCAAAAAAAGATATAATAAATGCATTATGAATAATTTAGAACAGCTTATTAAAACAATAAAAATACTGCGCTCGCCCGAAGGATGCGAATGGGACAGAAAACAAACTCATAAATCCATCCGCCAAAATATGCTTGAAGAAGCCTATGAAGCGGTTGAGGCAATAGATGAAGGAAACGATGAACATTTAAAAGAAGAATTGGGCGATGTATTACTGCAGGTTCTTCTGCATTCTCAAATAGCACAGGATGAAAATAAATTTGATATTCAGGATGTTTCTAAAATGCTGAATGATAAATTAATTCACAGACACCCGCATGTATTCGGAGAGAAAAAAAATATAAAAGACACAAATGAGATTTTATCAACTTGGGAAAAATTAAAAGCACAGGAAAAAAAAGAAAGAAAGAAAACTCTGGACGGCATCGCAAGCACTCTTCCGGCGCTTTTAAAAGCAATGAAAATATCTAAAAAAGCAGTCCGAGAAGGTTTTGAATGGAAAAATAAACAGCAGGTTTTAGATTGTTTTCTAAGTGAAATTAAAGAGTTTCAAAATGCAAAAACACAAGAAGAAAAAGAAGAAGAGATGGGAGATATTCTTTTTTCCCTTGTTAATGTTGCACGATGGGAAAATATAGATCCCGAAACCGCATTGGAAAAAGCAAATAAAAAATTTATAAAAAGGTTTAACATTTTGGAAGAATCATCAAAAAAGCCTCTTAGCGAGCTTACTTTTGAAGAATATAACGATTTATGGAATAAAGCGAAAAAGAAATTAAAGGAGAACAAATAAGTGAGCAATACTAAATATGCAATTTATTTAGCAGACATTGAAAAAGGCGGAAAATATAACCTTTTAGCTTATTTATGCAAAAGTTTATACAGGGGGTTCAGTGCTCAAGGCTTAAATGTATTTTCTTACAGAGAATGTATCGAAAATAATATAAATTTTGATGTAGCAATAGGTTTTGACGGTTATATGGAAAATTGGAATAATGTAATTAATTCTAACAAAATAAATATTTTTTGGTCGTTCAATTCGCTATTTGATAATAATATTTTGCCTTTTAAAAATTATGTATCTAAAGATAATTTCTTTACTTTCATTTCCGCGTCCGATGATATCGAAGCCGTTAAAACATATCTTCCCGAATTAAAATTTATGTATCTTACTCACGCAACGGATGAAACCGTGTTTGAATATAAAAAAGAAGAAAAAACAAACGACATTGTATTTTTTTCCTCTATAACGGATGCGGAGGAAAAATTAGAAAAATTTAAAAACTCGCAAAAAGATGACTTTTTATACAAATTAGTATTGGAAGTCATAGATATAGTATCCAAAAAACCCAATTCAACTTTTTTTGAAATATACAACCTTATTAAAAACTCATGCGATATTAATCTTGATATAAGCGAGTATTGCGGTCTTTTTAAACTTGTAACGGAAATTGTCGAGCACAGAAGAAAAATCAAACTGGTAAAAGCCTTATCGAAATTAAATATAAAGATTTTCGGAAATTCAATCTGGGAAAAATATATTACCGGAAATGCGCAATACAAAGGCGAAATAGATATAAATAACACAAATGATATTATCAATAAATCAAAAATAGTTCTTCATATTCAATCGCCTCAGATGATTTGCGGATTACATGCGGGAATTTTGAACACATCCTGCGCCGGAAGCTTTTGCCTTACAAATACTTCGCCTTTTGTACAAAACGAGTTTGGAGAAAATTTCGGATATTATAATTGCGTAAACTTTGACGACGCAGAACAAACGGCGCAATATTACTTATCCCATGAGCAAGAAAGAGAACAAAAAGCACAAGAAGCAAGAGCAATCGTTCTTGAAAGACACCTCTTCAAACATCGGGCAAAACAAATAGACGAGTTGTTTACATAATATTGTTTTTATAATAATATAAAATTATTCCAAATAGAGACGTGTCCGAGTGGTTTAAGGTGCAGTCCTGGAACGACTGTGCGGGGGCGACTCCGCCAAGGGTTCGAATCCCTTCGTCTCTGTTTTTGACTTTTGTAAAGTTTTATAAAAATCCCTCAAGTTTACGTCAGATAAGCCGTATATAACCATGTATAAATAAGGACGATACAATATGGAAATGAACGGCGTTAATATAAGTACAGTCTACGGACAAAAACATGGTGG
>CANQAW010000006.1 GCA_947589525.1 Candidatus Gastranaerophilales bacterium | reverse complement strand
TAAACAAATGACGATTGACGCTGACTTCAATGCGGGTTTAATTTCCCCCGATGAAGCAGTCAGACGCAGAGAAGACCTTCAAAGAGAATCCAGCTTATACGGCTCTATGGATGGTGCCATGAAGTTTGTTAAAGGTGATACAATTGCAGGTATTATTATCACTCTTATTAACATTATAGGCGGATTAATCATAGGTATTTTATTAAACGGTATGTCGCCTGCCGATGCGGTTTCAAGATATACAACTTTAACAATCGGAGACGGTCTTGCTTCTCAAGTACCTTCTTTGTTAATGTCAATATCTTCAGGTATAGTTATGACTCGTGCAACAGGGGGCGGCGTTGCTTTGGGTTCTGATTTGGCGGTTCAAATTATGTCAAAACCGACAAGCTTATTTTTAGCTTCGGGATTTTTGATTTTAATTGCGCTAACTTCGGGTATAACAGGTCTGCCTTGGCTTCCTTTTGTAGTATTTTCAGCTATATTAATCTTAAGCGGACTGTCCGTCCTTGTAAATCAGGATGTACAACAACAACTGGGACAACTGGATGCGGTTAAGCAAAATATGCAGGATTTGGTTAATCCCAATAAAATGTATGAGAGGTTGGGAGTTGATGTTTTATCTTTGCAGGTTGGGGCGGGATTACTTATTATAGCCGACCCCGAGCAGGATGGTCAACTGCTTGCTAAAATTGCCGCACTTCGTCAAAGAGTAACGGATGATTTGGGCTATATTATTCCGAATATCAGAATTATGGATTCAAGCGCTATCGGAGATAACGAATATTTGATTTCAATTCGCGGTAATCCCGTTGCAACGGGAACGGTTTACCCGGGTAAATTAATGGTTATAGCAGACCAATATGAAGCGCTGGGTAAAAAACTGCCCGAAAATGCTATTGTTTCAACCGAACCTACATATCAATCGCAGGCATATTGGTTAAATCCCCAGCATATTGATAAAAAAGATAATCTTCAAGCGGTTGATGCCGTCGATGTTGTTGTAACGCATTTGCAAGAATGCGTGCGCAAATATGTCGACGAAATTATGACAAAAACGGATGTTTTAAAATTAATGGAGCTTGTTAAATCGCAAGACCCGACTTTGGTTAATGACCTTGTTCCGACGATAATTTCAACATCCGATTTAAGAAAGATTTTTGTTAATTTAATTCGGGAAAAAGTTTCAATTAAAGATATAATTTTTATTTTTGAAAGATTGTGTGATTATGCAAGATTTTCAAAAGAGCCGGATATTTTATCGGAAAGATTAAGAGCCGCTTTGGGCAGACAGATTTGTTTATCAAACGCTAACAAAGAAAAAGTTTTATACGCACTTACCTTATCTCAGGAGTGGGAAAAAACCCTTGATGATTCCTGCCAAAGAACAGAACTCGGCACTATGTTTTTATTGAATCCAATGCAGGTTCAAGAATTAATCGAAACAACGGCAAATGTTCTTATGCGCTCTCAAGGCGCTGTTGGTGTACAACCTGTTATACTTTGTTCTCCAAGAATAAGATTGCCTTTGTATCAAATGCTGGAGCGTCATATCCCCACAATTGTAGTTATATCATACAGTGAGCTTATCACGGATATAAGAGTTGAAGCAATTGATACTATTGGCGAAGGGTATTAATTTAGGTTTGATTTAAACATTTTTCCACTATTTTAACAAATTCTTCCTGTTTGAAAGAATTTTTTGCTATATATGCTGTAACTTTTGTTCTTAAAATGTCTTCCCGATGATTTTCTTGAGGCTCGGAACTTACAACTATAATCGGAGTTTTGTCAAATTGAGGATTTTGCCTTAGTTTTCCTATAAATTCAAAACCTGTCATATTCGGCATTTGAACATCACTTATTATTAAATCAAATTTTGTATGTTTAACTTTTTCAAGCGCATTAATAGGATCGGAAACCGTATGAACGTCATATCCGCAGTTAGATAAAATATTTTTTTGTAAAATTCTTGTTGTATATGAATCGTCTAAAACCAAAATTTTATATTTTGAATTATCCTGCGGTTTTTCGGAATTATTTTTTAAACTGACTCTTGCATTGATTTTCTTTGAGCTTATTGTATTTGTAATATCTCCGATATTTAAAATAAGGCAGGCTTCTCCGCTTGCAAGAGTCGTAACTCCCGAAATATATTTTAATTTATACAAAGGCGGTGCCAGTTTTTTATGAACAATTTCCTGATCCGATACCAATTTTTCAACTATTATCCCTGCAAGCAGATTATCGGTTTCAATAATTGCAAGGGTGAATTTTGTTTTATTGTTGTAATTGCTTTCCAGATTTAAAATCTGGGATAAAGTATAAATCGGTATTGCGAAATTATTATAAATTACATAATTGTTATTGTCTTTTCTAAAAATATCATCGGCATTTATTCTGATGATTGTTTTAATAACCGAAGTTTCAATTGCATATAACTGTTCGTTTTCCTGAATTATAAAGACTTTTTTTGTTGCTATTGCGGCAGGAAGCGTAATTCTCACCAACGTTCCCTGATTAACTTGTGAAAATACGTCTATTCTTCCCTGAAGCTGATTAATTTTGTTGTTAACGATGTCAAGTCCTAAGCCTCTTCCGGATAATTCCGTTACGAAATCTTCGGTTGAAAATCCGGGATAAAAAATTAAATTAATTAATTCTTCTTCGTTTATTACATTAACTTCTTCCGGAGTTAAGAGCTTTTTTTCTATTGCTTTTGCTTTAATTTTTTCAATATCCAGCCCTCTGCCGTCATCTTTTATGTCTACTATAATTTTTGTATCTTTTAAAACTGCATTTATTTCAATTTTTCCGACGGGGTTTTTACCTAAAGACCTTCTGGTTTCGATATCTTCAATGCCATGGTCAATTGAATTTCTTATAATATGCATTAAAGGTATTTTTAATTCTTCAATAATTGTTTTATCCGCCGAAATATCGGAACCGTTTATTATTAAATCAATTTTTTTGTTTTTTTCTTTTGCAATATCATGAACCATTCTGGGAAACAATTGAAATATGGTCGATAAAGGCAATACTCTCATATTTTTAACCATTGCTTCGACTTCATTTGTTGTTGAATTAAGTTTTGCTTCGCTTTCCTGAAGCTGTTTGAACAGTTTGGAAGTTTTTTTGATTATATTTGTAATTTTGTCGTTATATTGCTCGGATAAACTTGTTAATTGTTTATTGTATGAAATTATTTTTCTGTAGTCTATTTCATCATGTGCAAGCGGATTTGAAAGATATTTTTTATCAAAATATTTGATATAATAATCCATTTTAACAAAATTTTTCTGCCAATCAATAAGCTCGCTGTTTATTTGTTTGGCAAGCGATAATTGTTCATTGGTTTTTATTTTTGAAACAATAAGCTCTTCAATTTGTCCCACAAGATTATCAAGTTTTATGGAATCAACTTTTAAAGTTTTAATTTCCGTGTTTGTAATATCTCCGAGAAAGGCTTCTTTTGCCGTTGGAGAAGCTTTTTCTTTTTGTTTTGATTTATTCTGCTTAAATTGAGCCATTGTTCTGATTAAATTTGATTTAATCAGGGCTTCTTTAATTTTTTCTTTATCTTGATTTTTTATGCCGGATAAAATTTCTTTTAAACCCCTGCTTACATCCATAGGAAGCGTTGAATTTTTTTCTTTAAATGAATTTATGATTTTTTTAACATTTAATAAAGTTTCCAGTTTTTCTTTAAGATATTCGTTTTCAATTGATTTATCAAGCAAAGCGATTATTTCATTATAAAAATCACAATTTACCTCGGATAAAGGTAGTTTTTCGATAATGTCGTCTATTTTGTTTTCAACAACCCCCGTTTTAATTACTGCATTATTTGCGCCGTTTTTTTGCTCGGCATCTATTTGATTTTGTACTATTTCAAAATAATCGGCTTTTTTTATTCGTTTTTTATTTGTATAGGAAGTAATTAATTCTATTAATTTATTTAAGCTTGAATTAACTTCAAGAAATCCGAGTTCATAATTTTGAAGATTTTTTGTTTTGTTAATTAAATTTATTGTTTCAAGTGCAGTGTTTTTGAAATTTAAAATTTCGTCGTCTTGTATATCGTTTATTAAAAGAATAAGCTCTTTCATCAAATCTTCAATTTTATAAATTGTTTGATAATTTTTCTCTATTCTTATTTTAGAAACGGTGTATAGAGCTTTGACAATTATAATTTCGATTTTTGCAAAACAGGAAAGAAACTTTTTTTCCTGTTCGTTTAATTCTTCTTTTTCTTCTTTTTCAAAATCTTCTACGGCTTTTTTTGCAGTGTTTTGAAGTTTTTCAATATAATATTTTTCATCAGGGCTTATATATTCTTTTTTGCTTTCAACCGTTTTGTTTATTAAATTTGATATAAATTTTAAACTTTCGGATATTGTTTCCGATATTTCGCCCGTGTAGATTATTTTGTTTTCTTTAATAAGCCCGATTATATCTTCAATTTTATGTGCAATATCTTGTATGTGCGCAAAACCGAGCATTCTTGCAGAACCTTTAAGAGAATGTGCATCTCGGAAAAGCTGAATTGCTAAATTGTTATCAAGGGCATTATTTTCAAGCTCAAGAAGCTTTCTGTCCATTGAAGAAATAATTTCATCGGATTCCTGTTGGAATATATTTAAAATGTTATCAAATTCTTCTTTTTCAAATTCCATTTGTTAAAACCCGTAAATGAAGAATTATACTATTGATTTTATATCGTTTGAAGTTGTTTCTATTTGTTCAAAGACAACGTCGCTTTCGGTTGTGATTTTTTTATTGTCTTCAATCATTTGAGATATTTCTTTAACATAATTATCGGTTGTTTTTGAATCATCGTTTATTTGAATTGAAGAAGTATTTATTTTCTCCATGTTGGCGGAGATTTCATTCATAACGGAAATTAATTGTTCGATGTTTCCGCTTATAACATGAGCTAATTCAAGTCCGGATTCTATTTCTTTTGTGCCTTCTTCCGTTGCTAAAACCGTTGAATTTGCCGTTTGTTGAATATCGTTAATTAAAGAAATGATTTTTGTTGTCGCCTGTTTGGATTCATCTGCCAGTTTTCTGATTTCCGAAGCAACAACGGCAAAACCTTTTCCGTGTTCTCCCGCTCTGGCTGCTTCAACTGCGGCATTAAGCGCAAGCAGGTTTGTCTGTTCGGCTATATCTTCAACCAGTCCGACAGTTGATGAAATCGATTGTACAAAATCGGACAATTCAAGAATTAACTCCGCAATTGTTTGAATTTTATGCCTTATTGAAAACATTTTTTCAATATTTGTTTTAACTGCACCATATTCACTGTTTGTAAAATCAAGAGTTTGAGCAGTTTTTTCCTGAGTTGTGTTTGCAAGAGTTTTCATATCCTGCGAATATTTTAAAAGATTATTAATCAAATCTTGAGTATTTTTAACTTTGTTTTCGGATAACAGATTATTTTCTTTTTGATAATTGTTTTTGGATTGAATTTCGTTTATATTTTTGAAAGTTCTGTTGAATAAATTTTCCAAAATGTCGTTAATATATTTTTTTGTTCTTCTTTTGTTTATTTCAAAAATTATTAAAAAGCATACAAAAACCAATAACAAAATTCCGGCAAATCGGTAGTTATCAAGATGAAGATTTTTATGAATATAATATATACCGCTTAAAATTATAAGCGAAAAAATATTATAAAACAGCTGGTATTTGCCTAATTGTCTGATGATACTATTGTTATTTACTTCTTTTGACATATTCCACCTTTAAATAAAAAAATGTATAATTTCATTATAGTGAATTTTAAACAATAAGTTAAGCAATGGCAAAAAAAGTAATCATTATAGATGATAGTATTACACAGCTTAATATTTTAAAATCAGCTTTTGCACAAAACGGCTGGGAGACTTTTGGCGCTCTGAGCGTTAAAGACGGCTGGGAGATGATTTTTGACTGCGCTCCCGATTTAATTATAACGGACGCAATTATGCCTAAAATCGGAGGCTTTCAGCTTGTTAAAGCAATTCGTGAAAATGAAGTTTTAAACAACATTCCGATTGTAATTTACAGCATTTTATCCGAAAAAAATGCAAAATTTTATATCGGGAAAAACGATAAAGATTATTTTTTCCAAAAAAACGAAGATATTTCAAAGCTTGTTTCTTTTGCAAATGATATAGTGCTTATTCACAAACTTTCCCAAGAAGAAAAAATCGAAATTTTAAAATCGCATATTGATAACACTTTTTGTACGGATAAAATAATAACGCCCACTTATCAAAGCACTGCTTTAATTAATGAGGAAAATATCGAAGAAAAAAAAGAAGAGATAAATATAGATACATCCAAACTTTCCCTTCAATTCAAGGATATATACGACTTTTCATTCAGTGATGAAAAGGTTTTAAATAAATTTTTCTCTATTGTTTCCGCATATTTAAATTATGATTTATTTTTAGTTAATATTTTTAATTTTGAACAGCAGAAGGAAATAGTCTATTTTGATATAAGGGATATAATTTTGAGCCCTGTTTTTCAAAATAAAATTCTATCAAAATATAAAACATCCGACAGCGTTTTATTTAAAAATTATGCGCCTAATCTAAAAATGATTACATCAGAGGAAGAATTCGGCTCAAAAATTGAATTTTCTTTTGAATACAGAGAAAGAAGCATAGCCGATATTGCCTTTTATTCAAAAGAAAAAGGCAAATGGGATAATATTTTAAATCTTGAAGAATTAAAAGAAGCTTTATACGGTTTTTTTAAAGCAAGATATGTTAATAAAAATCTTCTTTCATCCAAAAATGATATAAAAAAAGAAAAATATTCTTCTCATAAAACGGAAATTCCCTTTTTGTCCAAAATGCAAAATCCTAAAAATAAAAACTCCATTTATATTGCAATAATTGAAATAATAAACTTTGAAGCTTTAAATGAAGAATTAAGCGAGGAAGATATTGATGTAATTAATTCCAAAATTTCCCAAAAAATATTTCAAAATACAGACGGTGAAGAACAAGTATATAAATCTGCAAAAGATGAATATATTATCATGTTTTTTGCTCAGGATGATAAACAGGCCAAAAGCAGATTGAATTTTATTGAAAATTCAATAGAAAAAATATCATATTTCGGCTACAGTCCCAAAGTTGCAATAGGCGCAAGCAATTGCACAATAGAGGGTATTTTTGATGTTTTGGAAGCACAAAAAAACGCAAAATATGCTCTGGATTTTGTTACTAATACGGAAAAAACAGTGATTAAAAATGAACGAGAAAGAAATACAATTACGGAAGAATAAATTAATTCAGCAAAACGAAGAATTAAAAGACTACACAATTTTTGAACTGGGCAATAAAAAATATGCTCTGGATACAAAAAAAGTGCTTGAAATTTTAAAGTTTATGGAGCTGGACTATCCGAACAAAATGCCTTCTTATATATTGGGTTTAATCCAATTTGAACAAACTCCGGTAGGGGTAATTGATTTAAGAGAAGTTTTTAAAACCGAAAGGACGGTTTATGATTTAAGCTCAAGAATTATAGTAGTTCAAATTGATGAAGGAAGCAATATTGCGATAATTTGCGATAAAGTTTTGGATATAACAAAATTATCAACCCTGAAAATGAGCAAAATTCCCTATCAGGGAGAAAATGAAATATACGAGAGCATATATATAGATAACGATGACAATATCTATATTTTAAATATTGAAAATATTGTAAATTATATTAATAAAAATGCCGAAAAATATAATTATAGCGAACCTCCCGTAAATTATTACGTCAATGATGAAAAATCACTGTCAATTTTAAAAGAAAGAAAAAAATTTATAAAACAAATAAATCGGGAAATTCAAATATCAAAGCCTTTGTATGATATGGGTGTATCGTTTATTATTAATGATATTAAATACTATATAAACATGGCATCGGTTAAAGAATTTTATAAAGTAAACAATGCAAAATTTATAAAATTGCCTTCGGTTCCGGAATATATTTTCGGTTTGATTAATATAAAAGGCGAATATATAACGGTAATTGACATAAGAAAGCTTTTTGACAGTTCAAATACAATGATAAAAGAAAAATCGACAATAATTATAATAAATTCCAAAGAATATAAACTGGGAATTTTAGCTGATGAAATTTGCGAAAGCATGAATATAAACTATGAAGAAATTGTCCAAAACAAACTTCAAAAACAGGACGAAAATTTAAAGCTTGAATTTGTAAAAGACGGTGAAATTTATCAAATTATTGATATTGAAGAACTATTGAAGGACGACAGATTGACAGTATGTTAGTTTTTCAACCGCAAAATCGCTAAAACTGTCTATTTCTTCATATATTTTAAGAAGCTCTTCATAAGTAGTCTTGATTGTATACAAATTTTTTGTAAAATCTTTTTCAATTAATTCAATAATTTTATGAGTAAATCTGTGGATGTATATTCTTGTTCCGAACGGGAAATAATACTTTAGCATTTCTTTTAAAAGTTCGTTATGTTTTTTCATGCAGTTAATTGAATTTTGAGTTTGATTTTTTTTAATATATGTTTCTTGCAAGAATTTTTTGCAATACATTTTTAATTCTTTTGCAAGAGCCTGAAAACCTTTTATGTTTTCAATGTGTTCTTGAATTTTTGAAATGCAGTATTCCTTGTCGTATTCAATATTTTTTATGTTTATTTCTTTTCTTTCAATATCGGGATTATCCCGAACGGCTTTTTCCAATTCAATATTTTTAAAACCGTCTATTTGAGCTCCTCCTTTTGAAGAATTAATCAGTTCAAGATTAGGATTTTCTTTTAAATATGCCTCTGCCGCATCTTCAAAAAAGTCTACAAAAAGAGCATAACCGTTTTGAGTCGGAAGATAAGAGCCGTTTTGACCTTTTACGGTAAAAATTACTTTATTGAGTCCTTCTATTTGTTTTTGAGCTTTTTTTCTGTTTTCGGGAGTATCCGAACCTGCAAATTTGATAAGAAAATTTTCAAAATCTTTAGTGATAATTTTATATTTTTTTTCTTCTTCATCAAAAATACATTCTAAATCACCATATAAACTTCCTTTGGAATAGCATTGACCGTTGCTGTATGCAAGGTCTTGACCCACCAGAATAATTTTTTGAAATCCCATTATACGGGCGCTTTCAAGTAAAGCATAAGATACCGTGCCCATTGTTTCCAAGTTATCTTCAATATTCATTAAGTCTCTTATCCAAGGATTAATAAAATTATTTGCTGAAATATAGCTTATTATCTGTTTGGGTTTTACCTCGAATTTTAATTCGTTGCTGAAGGATTCTAAAATTAAACATGTATCGGATAAATCCAAATCCTTATATTGGTAATTATCTCCGAAAGTTTCCACATCTCCGACAAAATCAGGTTTTATTCCCTGTTCGATTAAATATCTCATTGTAATATTTACGCAAAATATAATGAATTTATTGCGATATTTTTTTATATTTTCGATTTCATTTTTTAAAGACGGACCTGCCGACACTATAAGTGCGGTTTTGCCTTTATAGAAATCTTTAAATTGTCCGATATAGGGTAAATTTAAAATTTTATCAAGATTTGAATATGTATAGCGAAGTGCCAAAGGAGCTTTTATTAAAACGGTGTTTATGTTTGCGCTGTGCTGACCTTGAGCTTTTTGAACCGTTTTTGAGACTTCTTCAAAATCATCCGCAAAAATTTTTTTATATGTTTTTGTGTAAACAAGCTTCATTACGGAATCTTTGTTAGTGTAATTTTTAACATAATTTTTAAGAGTTTTCTTATCGTTGCATAAAATTACGTTTTCTTTTTCGAGAGCATCAATTTTAGCAATTGATAAAACAAATTTCAAAATTTCAAGCTCTTTTTCGTAGACAATAAGTTTAGTTTTTTGAATTTTTTTGCTTAATTCATCAACAACATAACCTAAACCGAGTCCGAAAATAACTTTAATTTCATTTTCCTCATCCTGAAAGCAGTTTGCTATTGCTTCGGCTTCAAGCTGTGCGCTTTGTTGAGAATGTAAACAGTAGCCTTTGTATGATATGTTATATTCGCCTTTTTGAGTTTGACACAGCTCTATATTTGATTTTTCGCATTCAAACATTAAGATTTTATCGGCAAGAGTGCTGTCGTATTTTTTGATAATTTCAAGATTTTCTTCTAAGACTTTATTTTCCATAGCTAATATGGTAGCATTATATAGGGGTTTATGGCAAATTTAAAACAAAAAATTAGGTTTTTTGCACTAAGTGCTTTGATATTTTTATTAAGCGCTTTAAGCGTGCTTGCACAAGATTTGGAGCAGATTTATAACAATCTTGAAGAAGCGGATTTTAATTATATATTCTCCCTTGATCCTTATCAGAGCGACGAATACACAAAATATATTTATTCTCCTTACCCGTTGTTTAGAACAGGGGTAAATTTAATATTTAAATCAAAAACAATTCCTGCGGGCTATTATCTTTTAACCCCGAGAGAAAAAGACGGCAAAACCTATGTATTATTTAAAGAAAACGGCAGGGTAAGCTATGTTATTCCCGTTTATAAAACTCAAAAAATATATGACGGATTTTGGGAAGAAAAATTACCTTATGAATATCAAAATTTCAGCCAAAAAACGGCAAATAAGTTTTTTGATTATATAGGTAAAAAATGGGGGCAAAGAAACAAAAGAACTCCCATTCCGAAATCTTATGTTGAATTTAATGATGGCGGTGAATATTGGGATATGGTATTATATTATGGAGAGACTAAGTACTATCTTGTATTTAAAAAGGATTAGCTAATGGTAAATAAATTGAAAATAAATTTAGTTTTAGTATTTATAATTTTCTTCAGTTTTTTAACTTCCGAACTTCAAGCTTTTGAACCCGCGCAAGATGCTTCGCAAAAAGAAATAATTAATTTTGTAAACGATTATAATAAAGTTTTGGAAAAAAATGACCTTTTAACTTTATCAAAATTTTATGATATAAATTATAAAAATTCGGACGGTTATAATTTAATCGAGCTTTTATCCATGATTGATAAAACTTCAAAAGCTTTTGATAACATTAAATACAATACAAAAATAACAAAAATCGATATAAATGAAAATAGCGCCGTTGTTTATCTTTCGGATAAAACAAAAGCGCTTTTATATCCGAGCGCAAAAAATAAAAGCAGAAGCAAAGCAGGCAGGTTATACGGTGTTTCCACTTCTGCAATGTATTTAAACAAAGATAAAGACGGAGCTTGGAAAATCGTTAAAGACAGCATTTTAACCGAAGAAACAAGTTTAAAATACGGTGTTGCCAAAAGAATTAATTTTGATTTTATAACACCGAAAAGTGTCCGAAACGGTCAGGATTATGAAATTACTCTGGATTTTAAACGCAGTGAAAACATTCCCGCAATCGGGTCTTTATCAAGAGAAGAAGTAAATTCTAAAAATAAATCCGAGGAAGTTTTTAAAAAAATTTCCAAAGCAGGAGCTCTTGAGAGGTTAGTTAAGGCAAACGAAAATAATAAAGATGAATACGCAATTGCAAATGTTTGGTTTACAAAAGTTTCTTTAAATGAAAAAAAGAAACGGGCAAGAATTAAAATAACAGGCATGGCATACATTATGAAACGAATACCCATGGATGCCGCAAGCAATAGTTTGGTGGAGAATAAATAGGTGATAAAAGATAAAAAAGCTGCGGTTTTTTATTTTTTAATGAGCCTTATTTTGCTTGATTTCGGCAACCAATTAAGAATAATAAGCTATCATTTTATACCGTATAATAACCCTGTTTTTTCGATTGAATATGTCAGAAATACGGGAAGCGCCTTCGGCTTATTTCAAAATCAGGCTTTAATACTTGCAATTTTCGGTATTATTGTTTTAATTTTTTTAATTTATTATGTAATTACTTCCCTGACATTTAAAGACAAGCTTCTTTTATTATCATCAGCTCTGTTTAGTGCCGGTGCTTTAGGAAATGCCGTTGAAAGATTAAAATTCGGGTTTGTCGCAGATTATATTAAATTAAATTTTATTGATTTTCCCGTGTTTAATGCGTTTGATGTAATGATTTGTTTATCCTGTTTTTTATATGTTATATTTATTATTTTTTTTCAAAAGGATAAAAAATGATAATAAAAATCCAAAATGAAGACGTAAAAAAAAGAGTAGATATTTTTTTGACTCAATATTTAAAAGATTATCCCAGAGCTAAATTGAGCGCTTTTATTGATAAAAACGGGGTTTTTGTTAATAATAAAAAACAAAAATCTTCCTATAAATTAAAATTAAATGATGAAATTGATTTTGAGCTTGAAAATTTTAAAAATTCGATTTCAAATAATTTTGAGCTTGCCGTTTATAAATATAATCTTGATATTATTTATGAAGATGATGATGTTATAGTTATCAATAAACCGAAAGAAATGCTTACTCATCCGACAAAATATGATAAAGAAAAAACTCTTTCAAATGCTCTTTTATATCACTGCGGGAATAACTTATCGGATATTGCGGGCGCAGACAGATTAGGAATAGTTCACAGGCTTGATAAAAATACTTCAGGGCTTATAATCTGCGCTAAAAATAACTCCTCTCATATTGATTTAGCACGTCAGATTAAAGAAAAAACTTTGAAAAGAAAATACCTTGCGCTTGCTTTGGGCAAGTTTGAGAAATCCCAAGGAACAATAGATAAATGTTTAATCCATTATCTTAAAGATAATGTTAAAATGTGCATAAGCGAGGATAATCAAGGGTTAAGAGCAATAACAAACTATAAGGTTATTGAAGAATTTGAGGGATGTTCTTTAGTTGAATTAGAGCTTAAAACAGGAAGAACTCATCAAATAAGAGCGCATCTTGCATATTTAAAACATCCGATTTTCGGAGATAAATTATATGGTGCGCTCGGTTTTCAAAAAAAAGAGTTTAATAACCTGAAAACCAAAGACCAGCTTTTACAGTCCTATTATATTTCTTTTATACATCCCGAAACAAAAGAAAAAATGCAATTTCAACTTGAAGAACAACGCTTTAGCGATGATTTTATTAAAGTTTTAAACTATTTAAGGAGAGAAAAAAATGTTTAGTATTTCAATGATTAATTTTGAATTTTTTGATTTCTGTTATATTTTATCCGGATTTATTTTGGCAAGCGTTATTTTGATGTTTTATATTTCAAAATTAAAAAAAGAAATTAAATCCGTTAAAAGACGGTATGAAAAAAAATCAATCGGGGCGGATGATTCCGAGCTAAAGGTTAAAACTTTGGAAAATAAAATTAAAACTCTTGAAATTGCTCTTCAAAAACAAATGGAAAATAAATAAAAGGTAAGGGGTTTCCTTACCTTTTATTTATTGCTTTTAAAATCATTGATTTTCAAGTAATAATGTTCCGAAATATTGAGCTTGTTGCGGGCTTATAGTCACATTTGCGATTGTTGTTGAGCCGTCACCTATAAATTGGTCTAATTTAACGCCTGCATTTGTAGATTTATAGTTTATTCGAGCTTTAGTCACAAGAGATGGATTAGAATATTCAAGTCCGTTTTCATACCATCTTGTAGTGCCGTTTTCTGTTCTTATACCCGTAAATTTGCCGTTTTGAGTTACGCCTCTTTCACTATAGGTTATTGTTGCTCCTTCTTTTGTGCTTGCGCTTGACTTTTGAGTTGTGACTTTTGTTTTATTGTTCGTTTTTGCAGTTGTTTGATATTCAATAGTTTCTTTGCCGTCAACGGTATTTTTTTGAGTAGTTTTTACGGTTGTATTTTTCATATCCATGGTAGTTTGTTCTTCAATTGTTCTTGAACCTTCGCTTTGCGAAGTTTTTTGTTCATATTTGGTTATTTCGCCTTTTCTGTCATAGGTTCTTGTTGTATCACCCGAAACTTTTTTTCTGATAACGCCTTTAGAATTATATTTTTCAATAGTTCCGTCTTTGTATTTAACTTCAAAACCGCCTGTTTTTGTTTCCATAACTTCAGCGCCATCCAGTTCGGCTTTTTGCTTTATTTCTTTTACTAAATCTTCCGTGTTTGTTTTAGTTTCAGATTTTTTAGCCGTTAACTCGTCTTTTGTTTTCTTTGCGCCGTCTGCAATTTCTTTTACTTTATCTCCTGCGCTTTGCGCTATGTTTGAAACATCTTGCGAAACAGTTTCTTTTAAAGTTCCGTCTTTTAAGCTTGAATAGTATTCTTTACCTTTATCAATTACTTTAGAACTTTTTTTGTATACTGCTTGTGCAATTTCTCCCGCATTTGCTGCTGTTTCTTTAATGCCTTCTTCAACTGCAATTTTTGCAATTTCGCCTGCATCTGCACCGCTTGCTTTTGCTGTTTTTATCGCCGTTACCGTTGTCGAACCTCCGCTTAATTGAGTTTTTAATTGCGATGCACCGCCTTTTACGGCTATCAGCGATACTCCGGCCGTAAAACCGCCTTCTCCTACTGCTTCCCAAGCGTCTTTTGCCTGTGCGTCATTTCCTGCATTCATCGCAACGCTGACTCCGTTTATAATAGTTGTAGCACCTTTATATAAACCGTATGCGCCCAATCCGCAAGCAACAACCGGTCCTACAACGGGAATACAGCAAGCGCCAACCATCAGCAGAGATTTAATAGGATGTTTAACTATGCTTTTTACCATATTTAACGCACATTTTCCAACTCCCTGTATAATATTTCCCGCCGCAGAGAAAAATCCTACCTTACCGTCATCTATACCGTCGCTACAGGTGTTTCCTTTGTCGGATACATATCCGCCGTATGCGTTTTGAACATTTGCAGAGCCTTGATATCGGCTTGTTGAATTTGTCTGTTGCAAATTTCTTGTCTTAGCGAGATAGTACTCGTTATTTATAGCATTGTAATCTCCGTTAATAGTTGTCATCTTAAAACTCCTCTTACAAAAATTAATATTTATATATATTTAAAATAATTTTTTGCAAATAAATTTACCCGTTTTTTAACTTTGTAAAGAAATATTAAAATAAATCCTAATTCGTGAAAATGATTTTTTCTTTACTTAAAGAAAAAAAATATTAAAATGAAAGTATGAAAAGATTTTCGTTTGTTATTACAGTTCTTATAGCCGTTACCATGTTGATTGCATCAGATAAAGCAGGTGCTGAAGATTTTTTCGATGTTGATTATAATTTTATAGACAGAGCCTTTGACGGAATTAAGCCCGTAAGCGACGAGCAATTTAATAAAACGGTTAATCAGCTGACCCCGAAGCCTGTTGATAACAGCTTTAAAGGAAAATTAAAAACATTCTTTCTGGGCAGGCAATACGGAGTTGAACCGCCAAAGGGTCAAGACAGGGAATTTAATAACGGCGGAGATAAAAAAGCTATTGATGATATTAAAAACGGCATATATTATCTCAAGCTCGTAGTTTCAATTCAAGGCTCGGACGGAAACATAATTCCGCTCGGAAATTATAAAATTAAAGAAGAAAAACAAAACGATGAAAATATTTTGGTTTTTTTGCAAGGCGATAAGCGCTACGGATATTTGAAATTAAAGAATTTTCAAGACGGCGAAAAACAAGATGCTCTTACATATTCAAGAGTAGACATAATAAATGATGATATTGTAAGAGTTGTATATTCAACTTTAGGTTCAACACAATGCGCTTATGCTAAGGTTTTTAAATAATTAATACATATCTCCCATGCCAAATGTGAAGAAGCCCGAACCTCTGTCCACTCCTGCCGTATTTGTAAGAGGAATGCCGTAATCAAGATTAATAGGTCCTAAGCCGGGGATAAATATTCTTAAACCTACACCCACAGATATGCCATATCCGGGTTTATCGTAGACCCTTGTTCCGATTGTTTTTCCGAACAGCGTACCTGCATCAACAAACCCTGCAAGTCTTATGTTGTTTAAGAATGAATTTGAAGTTAACCTGTCTATAAAAGGAATTGGTACTCTGTATTCTGCGCTTGCCATCATAAATCCGTCGCCTACACCGACTTCTGAGATGTTAAAGCCTCTTATGCTATACGGACCGCCCAGAGCAAAACCTGCAAAATCGGGCATATTGCCGTGAACATTTCCGCCTGCACGTGCGGTTAAAACGATTGAAGACTTTTTACCCACAGGCATAAATTGTCTTAACATACCATGAAGTTTGCCGAATGTTGTGCCTGAAATTCCCAGATTTTCTTCAAAGGCAATTCTTGCCAATGTTCCTTTTCTTGCGTTAATTGCGCTGTCCCTTGTGTCATAAGTTAAAGCGGGAGTAATTTTGACATAAAAACCGCCGTCCAGTTCATCTTTTCTTCTTGACCAATCATAACCGTGCGCTAAATATCTCGACATCATTTTACCGGCATCACCCTCGGACAAATGGACATTTTCAACTCCGAAACCGATTGAACCCGATAAATTTTTATATGCTATAAATTTACGTGAAATTGTAGCTTCTGCGCCAAATCTCTTTTCTATAGCAAGGGGAACTTGATAGCTTCCGTAATATCTTGCAAAACCGCGAAGTGCAAGAGATTGATTTTCACGTCTGAACATAGGTTCTAAAAAGCTTAATTCACCTTGGAAGTTAGCCTTTGAAACAACTGAAGAATCATTCATTAAAATACCCGTACCTGCAAGCAGATTAAGGTTTAATTTTTGCCCTATGCCTCTGAAGTTATTTTCGGAAAATCCGACCGAGCCAAAAAATCCTGAAATCGAATCAATACCGACTCCCAGCGAGATTTTTCCCGTTCTTTGTTCTTCAAGAGCTATATGAACATCATAAAGACCCGTTTCATCGTCTTTTTTAAGTTCTCTTTGAACATCTTTAAATGCTTGCGTTCCCATTAATCTTAAAATATCCGAACGCATTGTATTTTCGTTATAAACACAGCCCGGTTGAAGGAAAATATTTCTTTTAACGATATAATCTTTTGTTTTGTTGTTGCCTTCAATTATAATATCCCCTATAACGCCTTCATCTATTATAAAATATATGTATCCGTCGGGGTCATCGGCTACTTTTTCAACACGGGCAAGGATATATCCTTTTGAAGCGTAAAGCTCTTGAATTTCGTTTATTGCGCTGTTAATGTTTGCAATATTTTGAGGCAAATTTTTATATTTGTCCAAAATATTCATTATTTCTTCATTTTTAATGCTGTTGTTTCCGACAATTCCAAAATCCGAAACGGGAGGATTTTCTTCAACAATAATTCTTAATTTAACATTGTTATCATCAATTTTAATGGGAAGTGCTCTTATGTTTTGAGTAAAAAATCCCGTGTTATATAGAGCTCTTAAATCTTCCGAAATTTCCGAGCGAATATATTGACTGCCTTCTTTGGAGCTTATTTGTTCTTTTATGTAGTTTGTATCCAATAGATTATTTCCGAAGATTTCAAGCTCTTTTATATAAACCGCATTTTCATCCCCGATATATGAAAATTCTTTGTTTTCTTCAGAGCCTGTGCTCGGTATAAATTCCGAATTTTCTTGAATTTGTTCTTCTTCTAATATTTCCTGTTTATTTTTTTTATTTTTTATTTTTTTTCTTGAAGTCTTTTTTTGTTTTTTCTTTTTTTTGGAATTTGATAAATCAACATCCTGTTCATCTTCAAAAAGAGAAAAAGGAGATGTATCAAGCTCTGTTTCTTCAAGTTTTAAATCTTTTTTTGTTTTGTCTTTTTTATGAAACAGATTTTTAACCTGTTTAATCTTTTTAAATTCCGCAATATCTATTGCACAATATCCTTTCTCGACCCCGCATAAGGACAAGAAAGTTAAAAGAATTAAAACTTTGATATAAAATCTTTTCATTATTAAAATATAAATTATTATCCGTTTAATATTATATATCTAAATACTCTTTAAGCCAAATAATTATCTGAACTTCTTGATTATCTTTATATATCTTTAGTATAATATGTTACAAAAATTATCATTTATTGTCTAAAAACCGTTATTTATATCATAATATTATCAAAGGATAATTTTTAATGAGAAAATTTCAAATCAACGAAAAGCACAGAGAATTAATAGAATCCGTTATAAAAGAAAGCCCTAAATACAAAGGCAACGAAGATTTAATTGAAATTTTCTGTGAAGCAATTTATAAAAAGTCATACCTTTTAATTGACGCAATTAAAGATATGTCCCGTTTAAGAAGACATTTATTGGGTATTTGCGATTCGTGCATTGATGCGGTTTTGAAAGAAAAACAAAAATTTGACGAAATAAAAATTTATAAGCAGATTGAACAAAAAAATAAAGATTTAAAAGAAATTGTCAGTCTTAAAGAAAATGTTTTATCAAACGAAGATGATGAAGATGATTTAATTTTGAAGAAAAATACTCAAAAATCAATCATTGACATCAAAGAAGAAACCAAAAAAAACGAACAGTATGAGGGAATAGACGCTTTAATTGACCCGATTGAGTTTTGTCCGAAAAAAAAGGTTCAAAAAGACGATTTGGATAAACTTATAAAAGATATAAAAAAAATAGATTCGGCAAATCCCTCTAAGAGATACTTGGAAATATTTACTTTGAGATATATTAAAAATTTAAACCAGAACGATATAGCCAAAATCATAAAAATTTCGCAAGTGGAATTATCAAAAAGGCTGGTTGAGCTTGTCGGTTTATTATACGAAAACAATTAAATCATTGAAATAAGCTCAATTAAATCTTCAAATGCTATTGCTTTGTTTTTGTAATCTCTTATAAAAGCTTCAATGCAGGCAATTTCATTTCTAAGCTCGGAGATTTTTTCCGAGATATTGAGAAAGGTATATTTTTCTCTTAATTCGTTAGCTGCCTTTGTACATTTTTCTTTATCCAATTTATTTTCCAATTCTTCTTTTTTTCTGATTTGCAAATTTAATTCTTCTTGTGCTTCTTGGATATTTTTAACTAAATCTTCCCGTTTAAATTCTTCAAAATACCGGTTTAATTTTTCGATTTTAAAATCAAGCATTTCTTCTTCTTTTTTCGTAAGTGTTTTTGTGTTTCTTTCTTTTGTTTTCATTTGAAGATTTTTGGCTTTTCCGTCATATATTCTTAAGTCGTTTTGTTTTTCTTTGAGATTTTTAGCGAGTTTTTGAATGTTTATTTCCATTAAAGAAGCTTCTTTTTTAAGAAATTCTTGTTGTATTAAAAATTGATAATTTTCTTCCGCATTTAATTCAACTTCCTTTGCTGACAACTCTTGCAAGGTTTTTTTCTTTGCAAGTAATTTTTGTTCAATGTTTTCTAAGGAAACGCATTTTGTTTCTTTTTCGTCCGAAGGAAAAACCATATTTTTCAAATTGACAGCGCTCTGCGTTTCATCATAAACCGTTGTTATAATGTCATAAGGGTAGTTTTCATATTCTTTCGGAAGTTCATGCGAAACTATTTTTGCATGGATTGCATTTAAATATTTAATAAAATTTTCTTTAAAGTTTGGATTTTTTTGAACCCAATATCTAAACGCTCTGTTTTCTCTTTGCGAGTTGCATTTTGAGCATTGTGCAAGATAGTTGGCAGTGTTGTCTTTTCCGCCTTTTGAACGGGGTTTTATATGTTCAAGAGTTATTTTTGACGGCAGTACGAGATTTAAAAGAATTTCTTTTTGGTCTTTTTTATAATTTTTATCTATAAACCTTAGGTTTTGCGGTATATTTCTTAATTTTCCCAAAGTTAACAAAATTCTTTCTTTTCTTTTTTTATCCGAAAAATCTTTTAAAAGAGTTATTAATCCGCTTCTGAAGCTTTCTTTTTTAAATGTTTTAAATTTATCATGATATATAAGCTCTATTTGTTTGTCTATAAAAAATAAAAGTTCGCTTTTCGGTTCTTTGGCTTTTTCGATTTTATTTTTTATATTTTTTAAAATTTTTACCTGCTGTTTTTTATACGGATACAATTTTTCTTGTGCAAGTATTTCAAGAAGTTCGGATATATTTTTATTTTCATATTTTTTAGCGGTTTCAATTATGTCATCAACCGCTTTGCTTTCATTTTCGTGGTAGTATTTTCGATATTTTTCCAAAATATCAATTAAATCCTGCCCTGTTTTATCAACCGCATTTTGAATAAAACCGTCTATTTGACTTCCTTTTATCATTACAACATTGCAAACGGGACAAGGAACATCATATAATTTTTTAACTTCAAAACTGTCCTGCGGACAGTCAAAACCTTTAAAGTTTATTTTTTTATTCCCGTAAGCTTTTCCTTTGTAAATATTAAATTGTATTTGATTTATTCTCATCTAGTTTTTAATTTCTTTTAAATAAAGGCTGTCTATTTTTTGTTTAAATTCTTCGTTAGTCATTGTTTTGTAGTGCTCCCGAAGATAATTTATAATCCTTGAATTATATGCTATTGTATCGTCAAGAAAAGACAGTTCATCTCTCAGAAGTTTAATGTTCATGATTTTTCTTAAATTATCTCTTTGTTTTTCAAGGCTTGATAAATCCGCTATTACTTCGGATATGGTTTTTCCCTGCGAAACATTTTGAAACTCGGCGGTCAAATTTTCAAGGTCTTGCTCGGGATTTTTATTTTTTTCAAGAAAAGTTAAAATTTCCTTTTCTCTTTTTTTAAGCAGTTTTATTTCTTCCTTATTTAAGAAAAATTCAATTCCTTCTTCTTCGTTTAATATTTTTAATCTTGTTTCTATGGCATTTTTTGCAATTAATATAATTTCTTCTTCTTGTTTCGGTTTTTTAGAGGGAGTGAATTTTGAAAGCATTTCTTGTGCTTTTTCTTTCAGGCAAAGAGCTTTTAAATATTCGTTATAAGCTTTTTCATCAAGAAGTCCGTGAGATTCAAGATAAGCACATCTTTGATTATAATAATCCGTTTTTTCTTTAATTTCAGCCAGCTCTTGAGTTAAAACCATCTTTTTTTCAATTTTCTTTTGATATTTATCAATCAAATTTTGAGTATCCTGCATTCTGAGAAGTTTTGTTTTGGTGCTTTGGATAGGTTTATCAATTTCAAGAAGTTTATTAATCGCTTTTTCAATAATATTTTTCTTATTTAAAATTAAAGCTTTTTCCTCTTGTTTGGATTTTAATTCGGCGCTGAGAGCGGATTTATCTTCTTCATCACAAGATGAGCTTATTTTTTCTTCAAGAGTTTTTATGGTGTTGTCCAATTCCATTATATCTTTTGTAATTGTGGAATAAAGAACTATATTTCTAAAATGAGGTACTGCTTCAAGGTCTGATATTTCTTTTCTTTTTTCTTTTTTTCTTCTTATAAGTTCGTTTACCTGTATTCTGTATTCTTCAATTATTCTTTTCCTTTTTAAAATTACATGCTGTAAAGTGGATTGATTTTTGGAATCGGGAATTTTAAGATTGATTGTTCCTTTTGATAAAGTTTTAATTGTTTCTATAACATTTGGTGCGTAATTATCAAATTCAGAAGATAAAATTTTGTCATCAAGCGCACGTTGAACATCTTCAAGGTAGTTTTGCAAGTTTTGTTCGAAATTTTCAATAGTTTTTTGCCATTCGAAAAAAGAAGTTGCGTCCCGCCTTAAATTGCAATCCGAACAATCACAGATGTAATTTTGTACTGCATCCGCACCGCCTTTTGATTTTGGCTTTAAATGCTCGGTGGTGGGGTTTGTTTTTGAAATTAATCTTTGAGCGATTGCTCTTGATGATTTGTTTTCTTTTGAATATTTAACAAAAAACGAATTAATATCATTTTGCGAATTAGGCAGTTTAAAAGCAATGTCTAAAATATCATTTTGAACCCAAGGGTCTGAAACTGTATCAGACAGCGCATAGATAAAACCTTTTCTTGAAAATTCCCCGCCTTGTCCCAAAATCGATTTTTTCTGAGCTTCGATAATTTTTTTCAATTCAACCAGCTCGTTATCTGACGAAACATTTTTTTGTATATAATCTTCAAGCTCTTTTACTATTTCAAGCTGAGCTTTCATCAAGTTTTCAAGATAAGGCTGTGCCTGATGAGCAACCAGCTCGCGCAGATTTAAATCAGGATATTGAACGGCAAGATTTTTTAAAATATCTACGATTTTTTGCTCTTGAATTCTGTAAAGGCTTCTTTTTTGTCCGTTTTCAAAATCACCCGTTATATTTCTTTCGTCTTCCCAAAATTCAAGTGCTTCTTTAAGTTCAGCGCCTTTTTTTGAAGAAACACAGGCTATAAATTGATTTTGCTGTGCTTCATTTAACATTATTTTAGAGCAGACGGGACAACGCAGATTTTTAATTTCTTTTATTTTGAAATTGGCGGGTGAACACCTTTTTGCTCCAAAAGAAAGCGTGCCGTAAAAATTGCTGTTTGGGAAAATAAAATCATTTTTATATGTCTGATTTTGGTTAAACGGATTATCAACGTTTTTTACTGTTGTTTTATATTTAAAATATTTAATTGTGTTTAGTGTTATTTTCATGTTTATAATTGAGTTTCATCGTATATCGGATTTTGTTTCATTAAAATAAGAGCAAGCTCGCAGGTTTCTTTCAGCTGTGTATAGTAATCGGAATTCGGGTAAATTTCAGAATTAGAAAGCGCAAAATTACAAATTTGATTTATTCGATTTAAGATTGATATGCTTTGAGAAATTATTTTATAAATATTTCCTTCAAGCGCTTTCCTGTTATAAACAAGAGAAATTTCTCCCAGTCTTTTAATGTCTTCTTGTGTTAGAGCGTTATCAATTGAGCCTGTTAAGCCTTTGAAGTTTTTAATTGTATCAGAGTTTTTATCGTTTAATTTTGACCAGATATAGCCTATAAAGCCTCCAAAAGAGCTTGTTTTGATAATCTTTTGTTTAGAAATGCGTGTTTGAAGCTCGGTTCTTATAATTTTGTTTTCAAAATTTTGAAGCTTATCTTTTGTTAAATTAAAATTTTCCCAAGCTTCCTGCCTTGTTTTAAAATCGGGATATAAAAGCTCAAAACGATTTTGAATAACTTTATCAAGTTCTTTTTCATCCTCTTGAACATCGCTTGAAGCAAGCAAGCCTGCTATTTGACACAGCTCAAAAATATCAATATCTTTTAATTGTTCATCGTAAATCAAGCTTGCAAGCAAAAGAGGGTTAGAGCTTTGGCTTTTTGATAAAATTTTTCCTTTTGGAGTAATTGAAATTTTACCTTTTGAATTTTCTATAAAACCTAATTTTTCAAGAACGGTTTTATATTTTTCAAAATTTTTGTATATTGTATCAATTACTTTTTTATCATCATCCGCTAAAAATGTTTTAAAGGATTTATCTATTAAAGGAGCGAAATCATCTTCCCTGTTTTCGATTTTTTGCGCCAAAAGCGCCCATTCGGGACTGAATACACTTCTTAAATCGCTTGAATTTTCATTTAAAAGGGTATATGCAAGTTCGAGCTCGTCTAATTTATCTTCGTTTATTTTTTCCTTTGTTTCGTATTTTAGAGTTTTTGGTTTTGTTCCTAAATTATACAAAACCACATAACCAAGATTGTCTATCCCTCTTCTTCCCGCTCTGCCTGCCATTTGCTGAAATTCGTTTGGGTTAATGGGTTTTTCTTCAAGAGAATTTGTTAAAGGGTTAAATTTTTTATAGAGAATATCGGATATAACAACGGTTTTTGCAGGCATGTTGATACCGGCGGAGAGCGTTGAAGTGGCGCTTACAACTTTGATTAATTTTTTTGAAAACAATT